>JAKURS010000071.1 GCA_022449705.1 Candidatus Poseidoniia archaeon
CCACTTCCCGTTGGTGCTCATGCGCGCGATGCTCCCAGAGGTAGATGCCTTGCCAGCGCCCCAGTAACAGCTCGCCATCAGCGACCGGGATACTCTCTGAAACTGAGGTGAGCGCGCTCCGGATGTGCGCCGGCATGTCGTCGCTACCTTCGATGCCGTGCGCGTAGCTGCCATCCTCGGGCGCGAGGCGCGACATGAATTGCACGAGGTCGTGGCGCACCGACGGGTCGTAGTTCTCCTGCAGCAGCAGGCTAGCGCTGGTGTGGCGTATGAACAGGTGGCAGACGCCATCGCGAACGTCCGCATCGGTGACCGCCGCCTGCACCTCCCGGGAGATGTTGTGGAACGCGTAGGGTTCGGTTTGCACGGTGAGTGTAGTGCGCTGCTGCCGCATGGCGATGTGGTTATCCGCTCCACGCATTAAGAGCGCATGCTCACGCTGGTCGGTCTGGGGCTGGGCGGGCCGGAATCGCTGACGCAGGTGGGCATCACCGCCATTCGCGCAGCCGATGCAGTCTTCGCCGAGGGCTACACCTCACCACTGGCGCCAGAAACGGTGGAATGGGTTAAGCAGGAAACTGGAAGCGTGCGGCTGCTCTCGCGCAGCGAGGTCGAGCAGCCCGAGGCGCTGCTGGCGGCAGCGCGCGACGGCGAGGCCGTGCTACTGGTCGGAGGCGACCCGCTCTCAGCGACCACGCACGTCAGCCTGCGGTTGCAATGCCGCGAGGCGGGCATTGAGTTCCGCGTCATGCACAATGCGTCGGTACTGAGCGCGGTCACGGGGGAACTGGGGCTGCAGCACTACCGCTTCGGCCCGGTCGCGACGCTGGTGCTCCCGCAAGGCGACTATCGGCCGTTGTCGCCCGTGAAGCGCGTGCTGCAGAATATCGAACTGGGATTCCACTCGCTGGTGCTACTGGACATCCGTGCCGACGACCCTGCCGCCGAGCCGCGGCTGATGACCGCCGCCGAAGGAGCGGCGCTGCTGCTGGAGGGCGGCGTCCCCGCCGGGGCGCGGGCGTGCACGGCGGCCCGCGTCGGCCGCAGCGACCAGCAGCTCTGGTGCGGCGCGCTGGGGGAAATGGTGCAAGTAGAGCTGGGCGAACCGCCGCACTCCATTGTAATTCCGGGCGAACTGCACTTCGTCGAGGAAGAGGCGCTGGCCGCGCTTCAGGAATAGGCAGCATATTATCCCGTGTAGGGTACAATTTTGAGCAGCTGGGGCTCTAGATACCGTGAGGGGTTAGGTAGCTAATGCAATTACACCTATTTTTTGAATCAACACAGCCCTAAAAGCTAACTGACGCCGAATTGTGGATTCACGACACCAATAGCAACAAAAACGGCAGTGAGCAAGGTCTCTGCAGTGTTCTGTTTGTTGTAGACAGTCTCCCACCAGCGTTAGCCGCTCCTGTACTGGGTCGGTAAACTGAATCTTTGGCAGCGCCATGGGGCCTTACAAAATAATCCCGTTTATAACACCACATCTAGATTACGATGTAGCGCAATAATTATTCATCATTCAGACCATCGAACGGCAGAGTTTTATCCCCCAGCCGACTGCCGCGCCCTAGATGCAGGGGTGGCTTGCGCTAGAGGACGGCACGATTGCCCGCGGACGCCCATTTGGCGCCGCTGGGACCGTCGATGGAGAACTGGTTTTCAACACCGCGATGACCGGCTATCAGGAAGCGCTCACCGACCCCAGTTACGCCGGCCAGCTGCTGATGTTCACCTTCCCGCAAATCGGGAATTACGGCTGCCACCCGGACTGGATGGAGTCTTCCGGCGCGCAGGTGCGCGGTTGCATCGTGCGCGAGTGCTGCCGCGAGCCGCACCAGGGCCAGCAGACGCTTGACGAATGGCTGCGCAGCGAAGGCATCCCGGGGCTGGAGGGCATCGACACGCGCACGCTGACGGTCCAGACGCGCGAGGCGGGGACGCTGCGCGCAGTGCTCTGCACCGACGGCTCGCTCTCGCCAGAGGAAGGCATCGCCCGTGCCGCGGTGATGGCGTGGCCTTCGGACGTGAATCTTGTCGCCGGAGTCTCGACGACGAAGAAATACCGGCGCGGCCGCAGCGGCCCCCGGGTGACGCTTCTCGACTGGGGCGTCAAGCAGTCCATCGTCACCAATCTTGCGCAGGACTGCCGCGTCACGGTCGTGCCATGGGATACCGACATTGTGGGGCTCGAGCGGACGAAGCCCGACCTGGTATTCATGTCCAACGGCCCGGGCGACCCCGCGCATCCGGAGATGGCGCCAGTGGTCGCGACCGTCCAGCAGGCGCTCGACCGCTGGCCAGTCGTAGGCATCTGCCTCGGTCACCAGATTCTCGGCCTTGCCTTGGGCGGAAGCACCTACAAGCTGCGCTTCGGGCACCGCGGCGTGAACCAGCCGGTGCACGATACCGACGCCGACCAGGTGTTCATCACGTCGCAGAACCACGGCTTTGCGCTCGGCGAAATGCCGGATGGTATTTCGCAAGTCTTCACCAACCTGAACGACCGCACTTGCGAGGGCATCCGCGGTCCCGGCTGCTGGTCTGTCCAGTTCCACCCCGAAGCGTCACCAGGGCCGCTCGACGCCAACGTGCTCTTTGAGCGGGTGCGGGAGATGGTTGATGGGTGAAATTGCCCACGAACCGGCGCTGAAAGTGCTGGTTCCCGGCTCGGGACCGATTATTATTGGACAGGCCGCGGAATTCGACTACTCCGGCTCGCAATGTTGCGCCGCGCTGCGCGAGGAGGGGCACACGGTGGTGCTGGTCAACAGCAATCCCGCCACTATCCAGACCGACCCTGAGACAGCCGACACAGTTTACATCGAGCCGCTCAACGTAGCGACGCTCGAGCGCATCATCGAAAAGGAGCGGCCGGACGCCATCATGCCCGGCATGGGCGGCCAGACCGGACTGAACCTGACCACCGCGCTGGCGGAAGCGGGCGTGCTGGAGAAATACAACGTGCGACTGCTCGGAACTTCGCTCGAAACCATCGAGATGGCCGAGGACCGTGAGAAGTTCCGGTTGCGCATGGTCGAGCTGGGCGAGCCGGTGCCGCAGAGCGGCGTGGCGCAGGACCTGCCGCAGGCGCTGGCGCTCGCCGAGAAACTGGGATACCCGGCAGTCATCCGCCCCGCCTACACGCTCGGCGGCACCGGCGGCGGCATCGCGTTCTCGCCCGAAGAACTGGAGGTCATCGCCGGCCGCGGGCTGGCGCTTTCGCCGACGTCGCAAGTGCTGATTGAGGAGTCGGTTCTCGGCTGGCAGGAATTCGAGTTCGAGGTGCTGCGCGACTGCGGTGACGACGCGGTCGTCATCTGCTCGATGGAGAATCTGGATGCGATGGGCGTCCACACTGGGGAATCCATCGTCGTCGCGCCGGCGCTGACCCTGCCCGACACGCATTACCAGCGGCTGCGCTCGTCGGCGCTGAAGGTGGTGCGCGGGCTCGGGATTGTTGGCGGCTGCAACGTCCAGTTCGCATTCGACCCCGTCAGCACCGACTACGTGGTCATCGAAGTCAACCCCCGTGTCTCGCGCTCGTCGGCGCTGGCGTCGAAGGCGACCGGCGTCCCGATTGCGCGCATCGCGACGCTGCTGGCGCTGGGGCGCCGGCTGCACGAATTGCCGAACCGCGTCACCGGCAACACCAGCGCCGCCTTCGAGCCGGCGCTGGACTACGTCGTGCTGAAGATTCCGCGCTGGCCCTTCGACAAGTTCAAGCTCGCCGAACGCGACATCGGGACGCAGATGAAGTCGACCGGCGAAACCATGGCCATCGGCCGCTCGTTCGAGGAGTCGCTGCTCAAGGGCTGGCGCTCGCTCGGGCAGGGGCGTGGTTTTCCCGAGGGCGTCGCTGAGCGCGGGCCGGAGCTGGAGGAATTGCTGCGCCAGCCCACCGACCGCCGGTTGGAAGCCATCTGGGAAGCCCTGCGGCAAGGCCTTACGGCGGAAGCCGTGGCGGAGCAGACCGGCTTCCACGCCTTCTTTACGAGCCGCATCGCGACGCTGGTCGCACTCGAGGCGGAGCTGGCCGGAGGCAAGCTGGCGCCAGAGCTGCTGGCGCGCGCTAAACTGGCGGGGTTCGGCGACGCACACATCGCGCACGCTTGCGGCCTGCCCGAAGCGGAAGTGCGCGAGGCGCGCCACGCGATGGGACTACGCAGCAGCTACCTGATGGTTGATACCTGCGCCGGCGAGTTTGCTGCGCGGACACCTTACTTCTACTCGACCTGCGGCGATTCCGGAGAGGAAGTCGAGCGCGGCCGTTCGGTGGTCATCCTGGGCTCGGGACCGATTCGCATCGGGCAGGGCATCGAGTTCGACTACTCAACGGTCCACGGCGTGCAGGCGGTGCGCGACGCCGGCCTTGAGGCGGTCGTCGTGAACAACAATCCCGAGACCGTCTCGACCGATTTCGACGCGTCGGACCGGCTCTACTTCGAGCCGCTCGACGCGGAGGCGGTCTGCGACATCCTGGACGTCGAAAAACCGGAAGGCGTCATCCTGCAACTGGGCGGGCAGACCGCCGTCAACCTGGCCGTCACGGTCGCCGAGCATATCGCCAGCAGCGGGCTGGAGACACGCATTCTCGGCACGCCGGTCGGCAGTATGATCGATGCCGAGGACCGCCAGAAATGCGGCGTCCTGATGCGGAAAATAGCCGTGCGCATGCCCGAATGGGCGGCCGCGACATCGGCTGACGAGGTGGTCGAGTGCGCCGAGCGCATAGGCTACCCGGTGCTGGTGCGACCGTCGTTCGTGCTCGGCGGCCGCGGAATGGAAATCATCTACAACCGCCAGCAGCTCGATACCTGGCTGCGGCTCGAGACGCATGCGTCGCCGGAGCGGCCGGTGCTGGTCGACCGCTTCCTTGAGGGTGCTCTGGAACTGGACGTCGACCTGGTCTCCGACGGCAAGCGGGTGCTGGTGGGGGCCATC
>JAKURS010000072.1 GCA_022449705.1 Candidatus Poseidoniia archaeon
GCTGCGACCCTCCATGGTGTTGCAAGCAGTGCCCTGTTTTTAGCGTCAGTCCCAGAAACGGCGGACGGGCGTAGGTGACGGCTGCAGCCGCAGGATATGGCCTGTGGTAGCAGATTCGAATCCCCAACATGCCAGCACTATTGCTGCGCGTATTCCGTGTTAACCAGCACCAGTGTTTGAGATGATGGTAGGGTGGATAGCTGCTGCTGGAGCGTTAGGTATCTACGGCTGGGTGGGACAGTGTAACGGGCTGCTTAAGCTGTCTCCACACCACCCAAACACCCATGACCATCAGCAGGAAACCTAGTATCGCCATTTCATTGGAAATGAAGTGTCCGCCATGCCCTTCCCGCGTGAAGGCCAAGAAACCGTTGCCCACCCCTAAAAGCAGAAGTCCCCCCACCAGCCGAGCACCCACTGCCGTGCGCCAGAACCGGATGGTCGCGGACTGTCGGCAGTGCCAGAGCCAAGCTGCGTGAAAAAACACCCAGGCCGCGAGCAGCTCACTGGTCTCCTCCAGACCAGGGGATGTACCGACAGCGCGGACCGCCGGATTCTCCAGCAGTCTCCCGCCCTGACCGTCGTGATAAGTGTCGGCCACCTGTCCCAGCGCCAAAAGCGCTACCATGAGGCAAAAGAGAGTTGGCATTCGCCATCCCCAGTAGAGCGTAAGCCAGGATAGCCAAACCAGTACTGCGCCAAGCAGCACTGCAAAAACAAGCCGCCCAAGTAGCGTTTCACGGAGGGTGAGATCCCAATTGTTTTCCAAGAGTACCATTACTAGGCCGAGGGAAAGTAACAGCCAACCCACACTACGCGAGCGATTCTCCCCGTTGCTATCGCCCAGCCGAAGATCAAGCCATGCCACCATCGCCACCAGCAGGTAGGCCAGTCGTGTGGCCTGTTCCAGAGGACGATACTCAGGCTCGATGGCGCCATAGCCTATGAAAACCCGTGGCAGCAGGTGAATATCAAGCAAGAAAAGCAACATGCAGCTGCCGTAGATGAACGGCATTGGTGGCAGCCAGAGAGAAGCAGGGTGCCTGGCTTCGGGCATGGTAGCGGGCACCAGCCCTCCAGTATTAACTCAGTCCCAAAAGCGGCGCGTGCGGGCGTAGGTGATTTCAGCCTCCATGACGGCCTGCACCAGCTGGTCGTCGGGGAGCTGCCGCCGCAGGATGCGGCCCGCCGTGGCGGGGCCGACACCGCGGCCCGCCAGTACCAGCGCCGCGCGTGGGCCATGCGTGCGCGCCAGCGATGCCGCCTGTTCACGATGGCGCGCCGGGACGCCGCGCTCCGCCTCGAGCGGATGGAGCAGTGCGATCATCTGGCCGCTGCACTTAGGGCAGCGCAATTCTCCAATGGTAATGTCGTCACTGCGGCGGCGGCGGGAGTTGTCGCATGCCAGGCATTCGAGCCGCAGCAGGGTGCGGCGCAGCCGCCGCTCGACCGCCGCCAAGATGGCGCTGCCGGGACGCGGCTTCAGGAAGTCGCGATACGGCTCCAGCGCACCCGCGCCGAAAGGGGTTGCCGCAGACATGGCAATTTCGAACTCGCCTGCCTCCATCGACTTGACCAGCGCCTCGAGCCCTGCCTCATCAAGCTGGTGGAACAGCAGCCGCTCAACAGCTTCGGTATAGAGCGGCGTATCGCCATAGGCGGCCAGCAGTCGCCTCAGTCCGAAACGCCCCACGTCGGCGCCGGGAGTAATGGCGCCCATCTTGCGCGCGACATGCAGCAACTGCGGCCCAAGCGCCGGTGAGCTCCGCACGGCGAGCCGCAGCAGCTTCCCCAGCCCCGGGCGCAGTGCACGGACGGTCTCCTCCGCATCCCTCGCCCGCAACCGCGCCGGCAGGTCCAGAATTATGCGGTAGGGGTCGCTCTGGAAGCCGCACGCCTCGCCTGCTCGGGAGCCGAGCAGCGACGCCAGCAGCATCCCCAGCGTGCGATTGAGTCGCGTTCCACCGGCGTGCGAGAGCACCAGCAGCCGCTCATGTCGCTCAAGGGTCATGCGGCCGGGCGCCGGCACTTCACCAGCTTTAAATACAGATGTTCGGAACTCCTCGAGGCAGTCGCGCGCCTCCGGTACGAGCGGCAGCCCTTCCCAGTCGCCCGCCTCCAGCCGCCGCACTACCTCACGGGCGACCGACTGCGGCACCGGGATATCCTCGCCAATCCAGCGTGGCAGTTCACCCAGCGCTGGCGCCGGGGCCACCGTGACTTCCTCCTCGATTTCCAGCACTTCCCACGCCGCGCCGCGAAAGATGATGCGCTCGCCCGGCTCCAGGTCGAGAATGAAGCGTTCGTCGAGTCGCCCGATGAGCCGGCGCGTGGAAATGTCGCGCACCGACATCGTCGCCTCATCGGGGATGAGCGACAGGTTGCCGTGGAAGTACTTGAGCGCGCGCGGCCCCTGACGTACATTGCGTTCCGCGGGTCGCGCCTGGTGCAGCCGGTCAAGCAGCACCAGCAGGTCGTCCAGCTGCTGGCTGTGCAGGTTACGGAACGGCCACGCCCGCCGGACAGCGGCGAGCATCACCTTGCGGTCTACCGACTTGTCGCAGACCGTCCACGCGACGACCTGGTTGGCCAGGACGGCAAGCGGCGCTGCACGAATGCGCGACGGCTCCAGCTCGCCCACCAGCGTGCGCCGTGCGACTACCGCAGCCTCGAGCAGCTCGACCGGCTCGCTGGCGACGATACGGCCAATAGCAGTTGCGCGCAGGCGATGTCCGGAGCGACCGAGACGCTGGCTCAGCCGCGACGGGTCGCGAGGAGAATTGTACTGCAGCACCAGCTCGGTGTTGCCGACATCGATGCCCAGCTCGAGTGATGATGTACAAATGAGCGTGCCGATGTCGCCGGTGCGGTATCCTTCTTCGGCCTCGATGCGCACCTCGCGCGAGAGCGAGCCGTGGTGCACCGCTATCGGGGCGTCGGGCCGCCACATGCGCCAGCGGACCCCCAGCGCTTCGACGGTGTCGCGCGTGTTGACGAAGAGCAGTGTTGGCCTCCCTTCAGCAGCATCGGCACAGTAGCGCAGCGCCGCAATCCGCTCCGGCTCCCAGTAGAGTTCGGCCGAGAGTACCTCGTCTTCCTCGATGGGCTGCGGCGCGACCACCTGCAGGTCCATCCGGCGGTCAATCTCGGGCGCGACGATTTCAACCTGTCGGTCGCCACCCAGGAAGCCGGCCACGTCATCGGGGGTGCCAACGGTCGCGCTCAGGCCGATGCGCTGGAATTCACCCGCCAGCAGCGCCAGCCGCTCAAGCGCCAGCGAAAGCTGCGCGCCGCGCTCGCTCGACGCCAGTTCGTGCACCTCGTCCACCACGACGGCGCGTACCTGCGCAACGTGGGTGCGCAGCCGCTTGCCCGAAAGCATTATCTGCAGCGTTTCGGGCGTCGTCACCAGCAACTGCGGGGGGTGGCGCGACTGCCGGTTGCGCTCCTTCTGCGAAGTGTCACCGTGCCGCACCGCGACCGGCAATTCCAGTTCCTCGCCGAAGCCCCGAAGCCGTCGCAGCATGTCGCGGTTGAGCGACCGCAGCGGGGTGATGTAGAGCAACGCAATCGGCTGCGCCGGCTCACGCAGCAAGCTGTCGAGCAGTGGCACGATGGCCGCCTCGGTCTTGCCGACGCCCGTCGGGGCTATCAGCAGCGTATGCTTTCCGGCAGCGATGGGCGGCCACGCCGCCACTTGCGCCGGCGTCGGCTCCGCCAGTCCGCGACTCTCCAGGGCTTCTCGCAGCCGCGGGTCGAGCTTCATCGCTCCAGCCGCAAGTCCATCAAATGGCGCAATTCGCCGAAATCGAGCCCGTCGAGCGACTCGACCCGCGCCGCCTCAAGGTCGGCGTAGCCATTGCGCAGCAGCGGGCCGAAGCCAGTCAGCGGTTCGCGGTTCATCGTGCGGCCCGCCAGCTCGCCGAAGGCAGGCATGATAACCAGCTCCTCGCCCACATCATCGTAGCGTTCGCCCGCCACCAGCGGCACGCGCAGCCAGCAAGCGGCAGTATGCAGCTTCTCGACGCGGTCCCGGAAGGCGATGACGGGGTGGTTGTGCCCCATCACGACCTGCCGGCACGCCACCACGTCTGGCGCGGGCCAGGCATGGCCGTGGTGCAGCCCGATATTGCCAACCACGACGCCCTTGACAGGGTGGAAGCGGACGCTGCCAGGTGCCAGCTCGCGCAGTCCACCGTCGTGGTTGCCGGGGACGACCTCGACCTGCACCGCCGCCTGCAAGGCGGCGAACATCCTCTGCAGGTCGCGCTTCTGCTGGTGGCTCGAGTGCGGTACCTGGTGCTTCACGTCGCCCAGCAGCAGCAACCGTTCTGCGCCTACCTGCGAAACCAGCGCCAGCAACCGCTCGGTGCGTTGCCGTGCTCGGTTGGGAACCCAGACGCCGCCACGCAGCAGTTCCGCCTCGACTCCATAGTGCAAATCTGCAACGACCAGCACCCGCTCGTCAGGCAGGTGCAGCGCGGGCTCGCCCGAGACCGGGACCGCTGCCACGCTACGCCGGGAGCCCTAGGCTGCCCGTCAGCAGGATAGCGGCGAATGCCCAGCCAAGAATGGCACCACCGTTGAGCAGCGGCAGCCCCGCTTGCGGGCGTCCACCCAGCACAAAGTGCATCAGGACAGCGAAGCCGGCCAGCCCCCCCAGCATCGCCCCCAGCCCGACGCCCCAGCCGAGAGTGGCTTTGGCGGAAACGGCCAGTATACCGGGAATCACTATATCGCCCAGTCCCATGAACATAGCCTCGCGTTCCTCGCCTGCCTCAATCTGGGCCTGCAGGCTGCGCTGCTTCAGGAATGAGTACCCGCGCTGCTTGGGCATCACCAGCAGGATGGGGAGCCTCAACTCCATCACCGTATCGGCCAGGTCTACCATATGGCCGGTGTGGTAGACCGCCCACGCATCGTAGAGCGCCAGCCCAA
>JAKURS010000073.1 GCA_022449705.1 Candidatus Poseidoniia archaeon
CTGGTGGGAGGATTGAGGTCCATATTGACATTTCCGAATTAGCCGATAACGACAGCCGCGAGGAGCTGGCAAGCGAGATATATGGGACGCTGGAATCGGAAGTCTCTGATGTATTCACTGTTGCACTTCAGGGAACACAGGTTAGCATGGTCGCTCTGGTCTATGGGGAAACGGAAAACCCCTCCAATTACAATGTGGGTAATTTTTATATATACACCGTTAACCAAGGACGTGTTGAAACGGATTACAACAATTTTTACACCGACACTGAAACAAAGGCCATGTGGTATCCTTCGTGGGGTTCAATCCTGTTTTTCGCTAGTGCGCTGCTAACTTACCTGTCCCGGGAAAAATAATTGACAAATGGATCTCTGGAACGTTTTCTTATGGACTTTGATGGTATTGATTGCGTTTACAATGGGCCTGGGTGCAGTCAAGGAGACGACCAGGTCAGCAGCTTCCCCCCCTAGCCCCGTTAGCACCCTCGGCGCCAGGCTCTTTCCGACTGCCGAAACCTCGCCAACCCCCGCTGCAATCCCCACTGTTGAGGAACTACCCGAGGAGCCCGAGGTTCCTGAAGAGAAACTACCCCCGAAAGAGCCAGAGGAGGTAATGGCCACCATTCAGTGTCCAGGATGCAGCGCCCAGATAACGGTTCCGAAACTGGCAAAGCTTCAGAAGATAACTTGCGACAGTTGTGGCGTCTCGGGTGAGATAGAAATCTAGAACTTTCCGACACTTCTTCTGGTTTTGCCGCTAAACTATTCCATAGCGGTCGTAGTACTCACGTCCGAAGCTGAACCAGACCCGCTCTCCGCGGAAGAGCTCTGCCTCCGGGTCCCACGGGAAGAATATTACGACTTGGAACTCGACTTCCTCGTTGGTGGCTTGAAAACCCAGCCAGTCCTGTTCGTGCGTGCCAGTGACACGCGCTTCCTCGACCACGCCCTGTGGACCGATGACGATGCTCGTCAGGCGGAAATCGATGTCAGGGAATGCCCCCAGCAGCCGTTCGTAGAACTCGGTCGCGCCCGCGTGGCCTTCGAAACTGCGGTCAAGCTGTGGCAGTTCGTAGCGGCAGTCAGGCGTCAGTGTCGCCAGCAGCCCCTCGATGTCGCGGTCGTCCTCCGCCAGCGAGTGCGCCTTCCAGAGCTCACGGATGGCATCGTACTCAGCGGGGTCGAGTGGTCGCTCGAGCAGCTCGCGCGCTGCGGAATGCCGGTCGGCAAAATCGGAATCAACCGGCACCGCTTGCAGCTCTGCCACCAGCGCGATGTAGTGCCGCATCGCTGCTTCGCGCGCCATACCCTGCAACGCGGCCCAGGCGTCGTGCTTGGCGCGCCCGCGCAGGTTCACGAGGCCGGGCCGTTGCTGCAGCGCGTCGCCCTCGCGGGACTGCTTGTAGAGACCGTAAAGCTCCAGCAGTTTCGCGCGTCCGGGCGGGGGGAGCTTGCGCGCAGTATCGGCGGCGGCTGCGAACCGCTGCTCCAAGTTGCTCATCACCACGCTCGCGACGTTCCGGGCGTATCGCCTGTCATCAACCGGCCACCGGCGCACGGTCGAGCACTTCCAGTGTCACGGCGCCGCCGCGCAGCTCCAGCCGCACGCGATCGCCGCTGTTCAGCGCGAGGCAGGGATCGCTGTCGAACGAATGCGCGTACGGCGCGCCAAGCAGCGAGCAGGCGGGTAGCGTCTGCTGGTCGAGCTCAGTGTTCACGACTGCCAGTGGGCCGCGGTTGCGGTAGAGCAGGCCGAGCAGCACGTAGGGCGCGACCGATGAGCCACTGCCGCGCGGGAAGACCAGTACCTTTCCGGCGATGGACTGCCCGTCGAGTGGGTGCCCCGGGTCTTCGATGACGCCGGTCCTGCGATTGACAAAGCCGAGGAAGGTGAGCGGCACGTCGGTGACGAGCGCCTCGCCCTCCACTGTCCAGGCGTCCTGCGACTCGAGACCTCTGCCGGCGAGCGAGAGCGCGCTCGCCTGCGGCACCTTCACCGAGTGGTGCGCCGCCGCTGGCGCTTTCCCGCTCTGGTAGGTAGCCTCGCCCGCCAGTTCCGGGTCGGCAGCGTGCGTGATGCAGTCAGCGAGCCGCGCGACCGAAGTAGGCATGCTGTTCAGCCCTGATTGCAGGTAATGTTCTGCCTTCAGCGAGTTGGTCAGAATGTGGTTGACGGACGCGCGGTCGTAATGCACCACCTCGGGGCAGGTGTCGCGCAGCACCATTCCGCCCGCCGCCTCGATGGCGGCGACCTCGTCGCGCAGCACTTCCCAGTGGCGCGAGGCGGTGAAGACCCATAGCCGCCCCGCGGGCAGCGTGCGGCCGCGCACTAATTCCGCTGTCGCGCGTACCTCTGCGGGTGACGCCTGCGGGCAACCGATGACGACAAGGTCGATCCGGGCGTGCGGCGCCAGTTCCGCGTAGCGCGCCTCAAGGTCGGCAGCGGTGAAGCGCAGTGTCGCCTGGTAGTTGGCAGCGGGCGTTTCGTCAAGGTAGAGCAGCGCGCAGCCATAGTTGGCCGCTGCCGCCGAGAGCGCCTTGCGTGCTTCGTGGCTCGCCTCGCCAACGCCGCGGAAGTGCGGCACCGCACCCCACGGCAGTGCCAGTCCGGGTGGCAGCTGTTTGCCGACCCAGTCGCCCAGCACCGAGAAATCAACAGGCTCTGCCAGGTCACATTCGACCTCGACCAGCAGGTTGGCGGCGCGGTTCTCGTCACGCAGCAGCCCGTAGTCCGGCGTGCAGCCGCAGATGGCAGCCGCCAGCGCCGAGAGCCCCGAGTCGCGGTTGGTCCGCAGCCCGGTATACGAGTTGGCGTAGCAGACTGCGTTCGATTCGGCCCAAGCACCGACCCCGTCGGGCAGCGGCGCCTGCACAGTTTCGTAGGGCGTGCACGAGAGCGTCAGCTGCACCCCAAGCGCTGCATACGCGTCAAGGATGCGCTGCTGCCGCTCGACGTAGTCGGCGGTCGCGCCCATCTCGCGCCAGCAGCGGCTGTCGCAGCCGGCCGAGTTGAGTGTCGTCTCGACCGCCACCTGCGCGTCGTCACCGAGCCGCTCCAGGAAAGTAGTCAGCCCGTGCCCGCCGGTAAGCGGCGAGACGCCCGAGACATGCGCTGCCGCTACCGGCACCAGCCGCGGCGCCCCGGCTGCGGTGCCCAGGTCGACCAGCAGCCGCATCGCCATCTGCTTCGCCGCGCCGCGGTCGCCGGCGAGCATCGCCTGCTGCTCCGCGGTCAGTTCCACGCTCGCGCAGGCTGGATGGTGATAAAGGGGTTGGCGGCTGTCAGTCCAGGTAATCTTCTAGCTTCAGGTCCATCGCCGGCGGGGTGCGCGCGAAATTGGCAGCATCGCGGTCGCCGGGGATAGTGCAATCGAACCCTTGCTTGCAGGTCTCGCGTGTCTCGACGCAGGCGGACGGATCGAGGGATGAGCCCTTCGACTGGAACGTGACCGTGTCGCTGTCGCCCTGGAAGCGGGTCGCGAACGCCCACTCGACCATGTCACGGTTGTAGATGTCAATGTCGTCGTTGACCACCCAGACGTGCTTCAGCGACGCGTGGCCCGCGAACGCCGCCTCGATGGCCTTGCGGCCGTCGCCATCGCCTTGCGGGCGTATGGCGACGATGGCGTGCAGCCACGATGACCCTCCGGGAGTGACGTGGACGTCGACACAGTCCGTGACTTGCGATACGGCGTGGAAGATGGTCGGCTCGCGCGGCATCCCCATCAGCACCTTGTGCTCCGGGCCGCCCGGCAGCAATGCATGGAAAATCGAGTCGTCGCGCAGGAACAGCCGCTTCAGCTCGACCACTGGCTGGCTGCGGACGATATCGGGTGTCTCGGTCAGGTCGAGGAACGGCCCCTCGTCGGCCATTTCGCCGGTGAATTCACACACCATTACCAGCTCCGACTGCGGCACCGTGTGTCCGCCCACCTCCACCAGCGGCGACGTACCGAGCGCGTTGGCAATCGCCATCTCGCTGACGTCGATGCCGAACGAGGTTGCGGCACCGAGCAGTACTGGTACCGAGACGCCGTTGCAGAATGCAAACTCTGTCAGGCCGCGCTCGCGGTAGGCGTCGAGGTTGCGCGGCAGGATGCGCAGCACCATGCGCTGGTCGTCCAGCTTCATGCCACGGTGGTAGCTCAGGTTGAGGCCATGCTCCTCATCGAAGGCGGCGGCGATTGCCGACGCGATGTAGGGCCCCCCGTCGAACTTCTGGTGTGTAAGGATGGGCAAAGCATCCAGCGTTGGCTCGACCTCGCGGTATCCCGTCGCCTCGGCGCGCGGCACTTCCGCCTGCGAGTCACCCGCGGCGGCGATGCGCTCCATGATTTCCGACTCATCGCACCCGAGGCCGAGCGCGACCAGTTCGCGCGAAGCGCAGATGTTGGTGACTACCGGCATTCGGCTGCCGGCGACGTCGGTGAAGAGCAGCGGCGTGTCACCCGCCTGCGCCATCAGCGCCGCCACCTCGTATTCGGGGCTGACCTCACGGGAGATAGTCCGCAGCCGCCCCTTGTCAGCGAGCAGGTCGACGAATTCACGCAGGTTCATGTCGCTCCACCGAAG
>JAKURS010000074.1 GCA_022449705.1 Candidatus Poseidoniia archaeon
GAGAACTGCATTTCAGCCACGGGCCGCAGCCCGTTGATGCCCATGCCGATGGCAATCGAGGCGATGCCTCCCTCTGAGAGCGGCGTGTCGAAGACGCGATGCAGCCCATATTTCGCCTGTAACCCGTTGGTACAGCGGAAGACGCCGCCGAAGTAGCCGACATCCTCGCCGAAAATCACGACGTTTTCATCGCGCTCGAGCATCGTGTCGAGCGCGCTGTTGACCGCCTGGACGATATTCATCTGCGCCATCAGACCCCCAGCTGCTGCCGCTGCTTGCGCAGGTGCGGCAGTTCGTTTTTATAGACGTCTTCGAAAAGCGTGCTTGCCGGCGGATACGGCCCCTCGTCAAGCGTGCCGAATTCCTCCGCCTTCTTGTAGGACTTAACCACAAGCTCATTGAGTTCCTTCTCCAGTGCTTTATGCTTCTTGTTGTCCCACTCACCGATTGCCTTGAGGTGGGCCTTCAGCCGCTCAACCGGGTCGCCCAGCGGCCATGACTTCCACTCATCCTTGGGTCGGTAGCGCGTCGGGTCATCGCTGGTCGAATGCGCTTCGCCGCGGTAGGTTAAAACCTCGATGAAGGTCGCACCGAGCCCCTGCCGTGCTCGCTCGGCGGCCCATTGCGTCACCGCGTAGAGCGCCAGGAAGTCGTTCCCGTCAACGCGTATGGAAGGCAGGTCGTAGGCGATTCCACGCGCGGCGAAGGTGGACCCCCCGGCTGAGAGGTTCATATGCGTCGAGATGGCCCACTGGTTGTTGACCACGTTCAGGATTACAGGTGCGCGATAGACTGCAGCGAAGTTGATAGCGTAATGGAAATCACCCTCGGCAGCAGTTCCATCTCCCACCCATGAGATAGCCACGTTCTCCTCGCCACGGTAGGCGAACGCCATTGCGGCGCCGACCGCCTGCGGGAATTGCGTCCCGACTGGCGATGAAATCGAAACAAAATTTCCCTCGCGCCAGGAATAGTGGACTGGCATCTGTCGTCCCTTGACGTTGTCGCGCTGGTTGGAAATGCAGTGGCACATCATGTCGACCAGGTCCCGTCCGCGTACCAGCTGCAGCCCCGGCTGGCGGTAGCTCGGGAACAGGATGTCGTCGTCGCGCAGCGCCATCCCCTGCGCAATCGCGACTGCCTCCTCGCCGAGCGATTTCATGTAGAACGAGAGCTTGCCGGTGCGCTGAAGCGTCTGCATGCGGTCGTCGTAGATACGCAGCAGCATCATGTGCCGCAGCCCGGTCCTTAGCGTATCTGCGTCGAGTTTTGGGTCCCAGTCGCCTACCGCCTTGTGCTTGGGGTCGAGCACGCGCACCAGCGAGAACGCCAGGTCGCGCATCTCCGTCGCATCTCCGTCTACTGGTGGCCTTGGCGCTTCGCCTGCTTTCGGGAGCTTCAACTGGCTGAAATCCGGCTTCTCGCCCGGTCGCGCCGGTGGTTCAGGCACGTACAGCGTGCGCTTCTTGCTGGTCAGGCAATCACCTGCAAGCCTGCCTCGACCGGCTCGCCCCGCGCGGCGGCCAGGAGCGATTCGGCGCGATAGGAGGAGCGCACCAGCGGCCCAGACGCGACAGCACGGAAGCCCAGAGCCTTTGCCTGCTGCGCAAGAGCCTCAAACCGTTCTGGTGGTATGAACTCACGCACTGGATGGTAGCCCGACCCCGGTGCGAGGTACTGCCCAAGCGTCAGCAGTTCCACTCCCACGTCGCGCAGCGCGCGGAACGCCTCCTCGAGCTCCGCTCCGCTCTCGCCCATTCCGAGCATGATGCTTGACTTGGTCACCAGTCCCGGCTGCAGTTCTTTCGCAGCCTCCAGGATGCGCAGGGACTGCGCGAAGGAGGCCCTTGGGTCGCGTACCTCGGACGTCAGGCGCTCGACCGTCTCGACGTTGTGCGCAAACACCTGCAGCGGCGCGCCATCCAGCAGTTCCGCCAGCGCCGCCTCGTTTCCAGCCAGATCGCTGCAGAGGAGTTCGAGGCCGACGTACGGCATCCGCGCGTGGACCGCGTCGAGACAGGCGCGATAATGACTGGCTCCACCGTCGAGCAGGTCGTCACGGTTGACGACCGTTATGACGGCATAGCTGAGCCCCATCGCAGCAATGGCGTCCGCCAGATGCCGTGGCTCATGCGAGTCGGGCGCTGCCGGTGCGCGGAGTGTCTCGACCGCACAGAAACGGCAGCCCCGGGTGCACTCCTTGCCAGCTACCATGAAGGTCGCCGTGCCGCGTCCCCAGCATTCGTGGATGTTGGGGCAGTGTGCCTCTTCGCAGACGGTGTGCAGCGCATTGTCCGAGACGGCGCTGGTGGTCGAGCGATAGCGTGCCATCGCCTCACCGGTCGGCAGCTCGACGCGGAACCATTCGGGCAGCCTCACTCGTGCGCGCGCGGTCAAGGAGCCGGCATCAGTCGTGCGGTTAAATGCTATCCCTGCTTCTGCGGGCGGTTGAGCGGTATCGGCTTGCAATCTTCGTCCACCGCAACCATGGTCACGCACGCCTCGGTCACGGGGATGAATTCCCCTGACTCGGCAAACTGCCGCTGCGCCCAGACATGTACATCGATGGCTACCGAGGTCCGGCCCACGGTGCGCGTGCTGGTGAAATAGGAGACCAAGTCACCGATTTCGACCGGCTTTTTGAACTCGACTCCGTCCATGGCGACCGTCACCACTCGTCCTACATGGTGGCGATGCGCCTCGATGGCTGCCGCCTGGTCAATCTGCGCCAGGATTACCCCGCCGAAGATGGTCCCCAGCGCGTTGGCGTCCTTTGGCAACGTCAGCTGCCGGATGACCGGCATGTGCGTGTGCGGCGGCCCGGTGTTCACGTGTTGCGAGCGCGCAGCGCAGATAAGCGTATGCGACGGCGGCCCGGTTTGCATCGCACTCCTGCATCGCGAAGGCCAAATAGTGCCCGCTGCTGCGCCGCCGATGCGCATCGTGGTGCACGGCGGCGCCGGCCATACAGGTGAGGTGCAGGATGGTGTCGAAACGGCTGCCGATGTCGGCTGGAAGCTGCTCGATGAGGGCGCTGACGCAATCAGCGCTGCTGTCGCTACCGTAGTCGTGCTCGAGGACGACTCCCGCTTCAACGCCGGTACGGGTGCCTGCCGGCGTACCGATGGCTCGGTACAGACTGACGCCGCGGTCGCCTGCAACGATGGACGCCTCGGCACGGTCGCCGCGCTCGAGGACATTGCCAACCCGGTGCAGGTCGCTCGGCTGGTAATGGACGAGGATTTCGACGCCCTCGCCGGGAAAGGTGCGCTGGATTACGCCCGCTCCCGGGGCATCACGCCTGCGATGGTCGCCGGTTCGGAGAAGCCCTGGGCGGGAGATACCGTCGGCGCGGTCGCGCAGGACGCGAGCGGCGCCATCGCGGTCGCCTCCTCGACCGGCGGCGTCAGCGGCCGCCCGGTGGGACGCGTCGGCGACACTCCGCACTGGGGCGGCGGGCTCTGGACCGACGCCGGAATCGGGATTGCGGCGACCGGCATCGGCGAGGCGATTTCGCGCCGACTGCTCTGCTTCCGCGTCGCGCAGCAGGTGGCCGACGGCCTTTCGCTCGCTGAGGCGCTGGAGTGGGGCCTGGCGCTCTATCCCGCCGATGTCTGCATCGGGCTTATCGCGCTCTCCGACAGCGAGGGCGCTGGCGCCTCCAACGCTAGCATGCCGTGGGCGCTGCGGCAGGACTAAGCCTTTAATCGCCGCCATTGTGGGCCGCGGCATGGAAATGACGAAGGAGCAGCAGCGCATCGCGACCATCGCCGTCGCGGGGCTGCTGACGGTCTCGATCGCGGCAGCGGCGCTCTGGTGGATCGATCTGGGCGGTGACGACGACGGCGGCGCCAACGGCGGAAACTGGCGCGACAGCTGGGTCGACCCGATACAGCGCGCGGCCGACGGCTCGACGCTCGGCGGGGATGGCGATGCCAACCACTCGCACAACGAGCTGCTCGACCACTGGCTCTGGACGGAGAACATGACGCTCATCGATTACCACAACCTGAATTGCGACGGGGATATTACCGGCGAAAGCCGGGTCGGCCGCCCCTGCTCGCCCGAGTTCAAGAACATCGCTCCCACCACCGGTGAGTTCGGCGAAATCGTCACCAGCGGCGACTTCCCCGACTGCATCGAGGGCTGCTACGCCTACGTCGCGGCTTACCATAACATGCACATCCTCGACATCAGCGAGCCGAACAACATCCAGATGCTCTCGACCTACTACGCCGAGACGGCGCGCATCATCGACGTCAAGGTGACCGATGACAACAACTGGGCGCTGGTGAACCACGAGGCGACCAATGTCGACGACGACGGCAACCCCCTCGACCCGGCACCGTCGGACGTCAACTGGGGCGCCAACGAAATCCACCTGCTGGATATCTCCGACAAGACCGCGCCGAAGCTGGTGAGCCGCTGG
>JAKURS010000075.1 GCA_022449705.1 Candidatus Poseidoniia archaeon
AATCAGTCCCCAGGTCCCAGCCAACGGCATCGGGAGCGCCAGCAGCGATGAGAGTACCATCGCCAGCAGTACCACTCGCTTGCGGTTGCGCCAGCGGTCGGCCATCGCGCCCCAGAAGGCGGAGCTGCCGACCATCATGAACATCGGAATGCCAACGACAAGGCCAACGGCGCGCGCGCCGCCCAGCGCCTGCGCCTGCAGCAGTACCAGTGTGAACGAAAGGCCAATCGTGGCGTGGTAAGCGAGGGAACCTGCCAGCGGCAGCACCAGCGATTGCGCTGGCGCTGTCGCGCTCCCGGATTCTGCGCTCCCGACCATCGCGCGGTCAGCACGCCCGCTATTAATGGCGCGGCAACTGCGTGATAATCCGCGCCGTGACCGGTTTTGTCCCGCCCGGCGAAGGGGCGCTGCGCACGATGAAGGTCGCTGAACACTTGCGTAGTTGCGGCCACGAGGTGCAGACCGTACGGCTGGCGACGCCGCCGTGGGAGACCTGGTGCGCGCCCGGGGCATTACCAACAAAGGCGCGCGTGATGGAAGCTGCGGTGCGGGAGGCAGGCATAAATTTTCTTTCGCTCGGGCCGTGCTCAACCGCCGGCGTACCAGCTGCAGTGGAGACACTGCTCGCCACCAAAGCGACCTTCTGCGCGACGCGGCTCGAAGAGAACGGTGGTAGCGTGGGATATTGCGGCACGCCGACCGACAGGGGCGACGATTCAGGTCCCGGCTCGCGGCTGGGCCGCAATGCCAGCGATGCGATTGCCAGCGCGATGCTGCGGCTGGCGCAGGCCGACCCGCAGCACAACTTGCGCTTCGCGGCGCTGGCTCACGTCGAAGCCGGGACGCCCTTCTTCCCAGCTGCATTCGCGCAGCGCGAAGGCTTCGCGCTGGCGATGGAGCTAACGCCACAAGTGCTGGCTGCAGGTGGCAAGGTCACCGCCCTTTCGCCGGGGCTGGAAGCGCTGGAGCGCGACGCCCGCGCAGCAGATATGCCATTTCTCGGCATTGACCCCAGCCTGGCTCCGGGGCTTTACGGCGAAGGCTCCATCGCGCGGCTGATGGCGCTGCTAGGTGCGCCGGTCGGTTCGCCCGGCGCGCCAGAACTCGTGGGGCAGCTGACCACTGCGCTCCGCGCGCTGCCAGTCGAGCAGGTGGGCTATCGCGGCGTCATGTTCGCCGTGATGGAAGACCCCGGCTTGGTCGAGGCTGCCCGGCAGCGCGAGTTCTCTGTCGGCAACCTGCTCGAGTATGCGAGCCACTGCGGAACCGGGCTCGACACGGTACCCCTGCCGGGCGACGTCGGTGTAGATCAGCTGGCGGCGCTGCTTGACCGCGTTGCCGCGGTGGCGGACGCGCACGCCAAACCGCTCTCGGCACGGCTCTTCCCGGCGCCGGGCGTCAAGGCAGGAGAAACTGTCGCGACCAGCTCACCCTACCTTTTCGACTGCCCCGCCATGGAGATGCCATGAACCTTGTCAAGTGGGGCGGCTCGCTCATTACTGACAAGGCAGCTGCCAAGCCGGCGCCGAAGCGGGAACGCATCACCGCGCTGGCCGAAGCGCTGGCGGCCAGCGGCGAGCCGGTGGTGCTGGTGCACGGAGCAGGGTCGTTCGGGCATCCACTGGCGAAGCGGTTTGGACTGGCGCAGGGGAGCGACGGCTCGCCCGAGCAGGCGGCAGCGATAGAGCGGACACGGCAGCAGGTGCGCACGCTCAACGCGCTGGTATGCGACGCACTAGCCTCGGCGGGAATGGAACCATATCCTGTCCTGCCGTCGCAAACGCTACGCACCGCCGGTCCGCAGAACATCGTGGAGTTCCCGGCCGGCAGCTTCGATGCTGCGCTGGAAGCTGGACGCATCCCGGTCACCTGCGGCGACGTCACTGACGATAACTCACAGGGCGTAGCCATCCTGAGTGGTGACACATTGATGGTCGCACTGGCGCGCGCACTGCATTTGCAGCGCGCGCTGTTCGTCATAAATCATCCTGGCGTGATGGACCGCGCGCCGGAGGAACCGGGAGCACAGCTGGTCGAACGGCTGGACGCGGCTGCCCGTAAGGTGATGCGCGCGCGGCGGATGGACGTGCCGGGCGCTGACGTTACGGGCGGGATGTGGGGCAAGCTGGAGGCAGCTGCCGCTGTTGCCCTGGAGTGCGAGTGCCGAATTGTCGGTGCTGGCGACTTTGCCGCTGCACTTACGGGGAACCCAGTGGGAACGCTGGTGCTGCCTTGAAGGAGCCCGGACGCGGCGAGGTGGCGCAGCTCTGGCTGGTGCTGCTCCCGCGGCCGCTCGAGCTGAACGCGGCCGCTACTGCTACGGGGTTGGAACCGGCACTGGTTGCGAAGCTGGCGACGCAGCCGGAGGCGGCGGAGTTCATCGCGCAGGCGGTCGTGGGCGAGGAGCTGCAACTGCGTGCACGGCAGGGATGGCTGCTCGAGCGGCTGCGCGATAAAATGCGGCTGCGCAAGCACGAGTGGAACCTGCTCGAGCAGCGGCTGCGCCACCAGCTCGGCCCACACGTCGAGCACCACTGGTCTGAAGAGGGCACGGTTACGCGCGACCTTGACTTGCGGCCAGCGGGCGAATGGGTGCTGAACGAATTGAGCTTCACCGGCGGCTTTGCGCTCTGGTTCCGCGAGCACGAGCAGGAAGGCGGTGCTGACCTGTCAACGCTCGCATCACAGGCGGCCGGCGCACCGGTCGAGGCGCGAGGCGAGCTGGAGTTTGACCGCAGCCGGCTGGAGCTGCTCGAGGGGCTGCCGCAGCGCGTCCTGCGCGCAATGAGTAACATGTCACCCGCCGGCAAACTCGCCTACCGCAGCCTGGAGCTGGCGGTGATGAAAGGGCTGGCGCAGGGCAGCCCGGCGGTGGAGCAGCGCATGCGCGAAACCGCAAGGCCGTGGTGGAAGTTCTGGAACTAGCTACTGCTCCGCCATCAGCGTGCTGACCATCTCTGGCAGCCACGGCACCGTGCGGTAGTCACGCAGCGCTTCCGGCGCAACCCATGCGAATTCGTCATTCTCCCAGTCGAGCTGTACACGGTCGGTCGCGCAGCGGTAGAGGAATGAATGCACTTCGAAAATCCTGTCGGGCTTCTCGGTCAGGCGAGGTGGGGCGCGCGCCAGCAGTTCGAGGCTCGCACGCGAGATACCAGTCTCTTCCTCCACCTCGCGCTGCGACGTCTCGAGCGGCTCTTCGCCCGTCTCGACAAAGCCGGAGACGCCTGACCAGTGGTGCTGGAAGCTGCCGACCGCGGCTGACCGCTTCAGAATCAGGATGCGGTCGCCATGCAGCAGGATGCTGGTCGCGACGCGCCTAGTCGGTCTGCTCACCGGCGGAGACCTGCGTGCCCGGCCTGAAAAGGGCATTGGTCTCGGGATCACGCTTCTGCGGGTCCGACAGCCGCGCTAGGTCGCCGTTCAGGTCGATGAAGTAGAGGTAGCCCTCGTCGCGTTCAACCGCCTTGTCGGAGATGCACTCCTTGCTGCCGCCCTGGTGCTTCCAGACCGTGTTGTCCAGCTCGACGAAGTAAAGGAATCCTTCCGGCGGCGGCAGTCCCAGCTTCAGGACCACTTCCGCCATCAACTGTCTCCGCTGACCTCGATGTGGCACGGCGTCGGAAGCTTGTGCGACGACTTGCGCAGCGCTTCCTTGGCGGCGTCGACGAACTCGCGCGAGGTGCGCAGAGTGATAATCTTCTGCCCCGCCCTGACATTGGCAGCAACGCCGATAGCCTTGCCGAACGAGAGCCGCATCCCCTGCGAAACACGGTCGGCACCGGCGCCGGTAGCGACCTTGTTGTGCCGCAGCACCTGGTGCGGGTAGACGCGTATCTTGAGGTGGTAGCCTTCTTGGCCCGCCGCGGTCATGATGTGCCGGTTGGCGGTGATGCGCGCCGCCTCCAGCGCGTTGTGGCGAATCAGGCACTTATCGTCGGCGCTGAGCGTCACAATGACCTCCGGGTCGAACTTCGCTCCGGGAGCACCGACGTCGAACTGGGTAATCCGGCTGGCAGGAACGCCTCCAATATATTCTCGGCGCGTGTAGGCTTTCGTCTGCCCACGGAACATGTGCGCCGGGTTCTTCTTCACCATGGGGCCGGCGCACTACGTGTGATATTTAAGTCTTCTTCTCGACGAGTGGGTGTTTCTTTTAGCCTCTGATACGCCCCCAGTCATCAATTCGGGTAATAGTTACCGGAGTATAAGCGTAACCGCTCAGCAATCCGTTAATACTCGGCACTACAATCACCAGGTGGTCTGTCCTTGCCGGGGATTGCGATTGTCCTCAACTTGAGTTTTCACCGGTGAGGCTGGCCAACC
>JAKURS010000076.1 GCA_022449705.1 Candidatus Poseidoniia archaeon
GCCGAAAGAGGATCCTGAACCATGATGGCAGCCAAAAGAATCTCGAAAAAAATAGTAGTGCTCGGCAACCCTGCCGTAGGCAAGACCAGCCTCATCCGGCGGTTCGTGATTGACGCCTTCGACGACAAGTACCTGACCACGATTGGCGCGAAGATTGTCAAGAAGGAAGTTCCGCTCCGCTCCGGCGGCGCGAAGCCTGACATGGACGTGACGCTGATGATTTGGGATATTGCCGGCCAGAAGACGCTCGGCAACGTCAAACAGGCGTACTACCGTGGCGCTGAAGGAGCGATGATTATCTGCGACATTACCCGCCGCGAGACACTGCTCTCAACGATTGACTGGATTAAGACCCTGATGCAGGTAACAGGCGAAATCCCGGTCGTGCTGCTCGCCAACAAGTGTGACCTGATGGACCAGGCGCTCTTCGGTGACAAGGAAATGCAGGAAGTTTCCAACAAACTGAATGCACCCTTCCTCCTCACGTCTGCCAAGGATGGCCGGAACGTCAATGACGCTTTCCAGAGCATCGCTTCGCGGATGGTCGAGGGGATAGGGTAGACGGGCGGCTGCCCGATGGAAGACTTCTACGACTCGGACATAGGCGCCCAGACTGCCGACATCCTGGTGCTGCCGAGCAGTTTCCTCAAGACGCTCTGGAAAGAGCTGACTGAGGGGCTCGGCCAGATTAAGGGTCAGGAGGCATTCTTCCGCTGTGGCGAAACCGTCGGCGAGAGCCTCGCCGCCAACTACTCGGGCGACACGGGGCAGATCGACGCCCTGCTCAACCGGGCGTGGGCCGAAGCGGGCCTCGGCCTGCTGTTCGTCCTCGAGGCGACTCCCGAAAGGGTGGTTTGCAAAGTGGAGAGCCTGCTCGAGGTAAACGTTATCGGGATTTCGGAGCCCTGCAACTTCACCTCTGGCTGTATTGCGGGCGTGCTCAAAGGCATCATGCAACATCCTTATAGCGTGGAAGAAGACTCAGTTGGTGAGGATGTACGTATCTTCACATTCAACCCGGTGTAACTGATGGCGCAGGTCAACTGGCGGAAACAACTCGCAAAGCTGCTCTATAACGGCGACCTCGAGGGGGCCTCCAACCTGCTCGAGGGAGGGCTGCGCAGCAACCCCCGCAACATGTCGATGAAGGTCGAGCTGGGCAAGGTGCAGTTCATGCAGGGCGATATCGATAGCGCTCGAACTACCTTCGAGGGCGCCCTGCTCGCTAACCCCGACAACGCCGAGGCGCTCAAGGGCAAAGGCGACGTGCTCGAGGTCTTCGGCGATTATGAAGAGGCCATCAAGGCTTACCAGATGGCTTCACAGCGCGCGCCGAAGGACACGGAGAACTGGAAGGCGCTGGGAGTACTGCTGACCAAGCTGAAGAAATACGGGCAGGCCGACAAATGCTGGAACGCGCTGCTACGCATCGACTCTAAGGATGCCGAGGCGTGGTACAACAAGGGGCAGACGCTGCAACTGCTGAATAAGTACAAGGACGCTGGCAAGTGCTACGAGCGCGCTATTGACGCGCAGCCTGACTTCAAGGAGGCGCACGGCGACCTAGTAATCGTGCTGATGGAGCAGGACCGGCTGGAGGAGGCGCTCAAGGTGGCTGAACATGCGGTGCAGATGCACCCCAAGGACGACACGCTCCACCGCAATTATGGCGTGCTGCTCTACCGGCTCGACCAGCACGAAGAAGCGCTGGCGGCATTCGACAATGCACTGGAGCTCAACTCCAATGTTGTCGACACCTGGGTCAACAAGGGTACCGTGCTCAAGGCACAGGCTGACCTGTCGGGCGCTCTGGAAGCGTTCGACAAGGCGCTGGAGATTAATCCCAACTTCACCGTCGCCAAGGATGGGCGCATCGGGGTGCTGTCCGACATCGAGGCTGCCAAGCCGAAAGGATTCATCAGACGCATTTTCGGCGGGTGAACCGGATAACATTTTAACACCCGCTAATATCAGGTCGGTCCTTGCCTCGCGACATTCCCAATGAAGAACTTGTCGAGCTCTGGCGCTCCTTCTTCCAGGACACCCGTTTCCGCCCGGTTGACATCAACGGCGTGCGCGTCCCGGTACCGCGCTGCTCCGCCTGCAATGGCAGTAGTGACGGGGGGCGCAAGTGCCCGGTCTGCGGCGGCAGCGGTATCGACTTGGATCGGGTGCCGACCTACGGCGACCAGATTGAGTCTGTGGCGCAGGTCTATCCCAAGGGCGACAAGGCAGTCTTCATCACATGGGAAGATGTTACCGACTTCCACCCGCGGCTCTCGAATAACCTGCTCTGGAACCTCGAGAACACGCTGAAGGCAGCGCGCGAAGTTGTCAAAGAATTCATCAGCGACGAGGCGCAGGAGCGCGTGCGCGAGGAGCATCGCACCGAGATTACGCTCGACGTTGCGCCACTCGAAATCCCGGACCAGCTCTATCAGGAGGAAATCCGGGACCTGCGCAAGGAGCACCTCTACCGCATGGTCAAGGTGCGGGGGCTGGTGCGCAAGTCGCTGCCGGTCCGCCCGCGCATGGAGGTGGGGCTTTTCGAGTGCAACTGGGAGCGGCACCGGCAGCGGGTCATCCAGGGTTTCTTCACGCTGCGCGAGCCGAACAAGTGCATTGGCGAGGGGTGCAAGTGCACCGAATTTCAGCTGCGCGAGGAGCAGTCGCAGTTCATCGACTCGCACAAGCTGGAGCTGCAGGAGTTCCCCGAGGACCTCCCGCCCGGCGCACAGCCGGAACGGCTGACAATTTTCGCCGAGAGCTCACTCGCGGCGCAGGCGCGTCCCGGCGACCGGATTGCGGTCGTGGGAGTGATGCGGACGCGTACGCAGTATACCGGGCGACGGGCGCGGACCGAGTTCGACATCTACCTCTACGCGCACTCGATTGACGAGCGCGAAGCGGAGGCGGAAAATCTTGTGCCGACCGAGGAGGACATGGAGCAAATCCTCGAGCTGTCGCGCCACCCCGACCTGCGCGAGCGCATCATCAACTCGATAGCGCCCTCGATTTACGGCATGAAGTGGCAAAAAGAGGCGATTGCGATGCAGCTCTTCGGCGGCGTCGACAAGCATCTTCCCGATGGTACCCGCATCCGCGGCGACATCCACGTGCTGATGATGGGCGACCCCGGCGTCGCCAAGTCGCAGCTGCTGCGGGCGGCCGCGCGACTGGCGCCGCGCGGGGTGATGGCGACCGGCAAGTCCTCGTCGGCGGCCGGCCTCACCGCGGCGGCGGTGCGCGACGAGTTCGGCGAAGGGCGCTGGACGCTTGAGGCGGGGACGCTGGTGCTGGCGAGCGGGGGGCTGGCGTGCATTGACGAGATTGACAAGATGGATGAGAATGACCGCTCGGCGATACACGAGGCGATGGAGCAGCAGACGGTGACGATTGCCAAGGCCGGCATCAACGCGCAGTTGCACGCGAAGTGTTCATTGCTCGCAGCAGCCAATCCCAAGGGGAGCCGCTTCGACAAGACCCGCCCGCTGCCGGGGCAGGTGAATATGCCCGTCACATTACTGAGCCGTTTCGATATTTTCTTCATAATCCAGGACACGCCCGACCCCAAGCGTGACGCCGAACTGGCGACGCGGATTCTCGAGTCGCACCGCGCCGGCGAGCTGATCGGCAGCGGCGCCGATACCGAGCTTGAGGAACGCGAGCTCCAGCCGGCGATTTCGCGTGAACTGCTGCGGCTCTACGTCGGCTACGCGCGCAAGCTGCGGCCAGTGATGACATCGCAAGCGCAGCAGAAGCTGAAGGACCACTACACCTCGATGCGCAGGTCTTACCAGCAGCGCAGCGAGGAAGAAGAGCAGGTGTTTCCGATTACTCCGCGGCAGCTTGAGTCGCTAATCCGGCTGGCAGAGGCGGACGCGCGCATGCACCTTTCGCACACCGTCGGGCCAGAGAACGCCGACCGCGCCATCGAGATGCTGACGCTGTTCCTCACCATCACGCTCCACGGCGATATCGACATGGCCTTCACCGGCCTGACCGCGAAGCAGCGGCACCAGAAGGAGGACCCACGGAGGCTGATGGCGCGCTTTATCCGTAAATCTGGTGACGAAGGCGCCGATAAACTGGAGATATTGGATTACATGGAAGAACAAAGTGTTTCCCGCACCAAAGCTGAAAAACTATTTGAGAAAATGAAGACTGAAGGGTCATTTTTCGAGCCCAGGGTGGGTCGCTGGCGCCTTGTTAGAGAGTGAGCCGCTTCCCCCGCGCTAGCCTAGACCGGCTGCTGCGCGCGATTCCCGGCTTCCCTGACCCGCAGCGCGAGCTGGAGCAGT
>JAKURS010000077.1 GCA_022449705.1 Candidatus Poseidoniia archaeon
GTGATTCTTCGCGATATCCTTGACGATTTCCTCTGCTTTCGTAAGGTTGCCCCATGTCGGTGTGAGGCCGAGCCGGATGCGCACGCGCAGCTGCATGTCGCGGCGGTGGCTGAAGTTGGCGACCGCGTCCTTGGTCAGCTGCTTGTTGGGGATAGTTAGCATTACGCCGTCGGTCGAGCGGACGGTGGTGGTGCGCAGGCCGATTTCCTGCACGTCGCCCCAGCTGCTGTAGAGGCCGCCGATTTTCTTGGGCAGCAGGATGCGCTCCCCTTCCCGGAAAGGCCGGTCGATGATGATGAAGATACCAGCGATGATGTTTTCCATCGTGTCCTGCGACGCGAAGGCGACCGCCAGACCAACAATGCCAAGTGCGGCGACGATGCCAGTGACGTTGATTCCCAGTTCGTTGACGGCGGTCAGCAGCAGGATGGCCCACATCGCCACGCCCGCAATGCGGAAGATGAAGTTCTCAATACTCTCGTCAAGAGCGTCGGTCCGGTCGAACAGCTGCCGGAGATACCTTTTGGCAAGCTTGATGAGCGGGACCCCGATGATGAGAATCAGCAGCGCCGAAATCGGCCCGGTCGCCACGATTTCCGTGGCGCAGCTGTAGGTAGGCTCAAGACTGCTGGGCAGGCTGTCGAGGCAGCTGGACATGGCGCGGGGTTGCCATGGCGGTATATAACGACCGTAGTTTTCGCCCCCGATGGTGAACCGGCTGGCACAGGAGAGCAGTCCCTACCTGCTGCAGCATGCAGAGAATCCCGTGGAGTGGTATCCCTGGGGCGAGGAAGCCTTTGCATGTGCCCGCGCCGGGGAAAAGCCGCTGCTGCTCTCGGTTGGTTATTCGGCCTGCCACTGGTGCCACGTCATGGAGCACGAGAGTTTCAGCAATCCCGCTATCGCGGAGCTGATGAACGAAAATTTCGTATGCATCAAGGTTGACCGCGAGGAGCGCCCCGACGTGGATGCAGTCTACATGGCCGCCACGCAAGCAATGAGCGGCAGCGGTGGCTGGCCGATGACCGTCTTCCTGTCGCCTGACGGCCGGCCATTCTTTGCCGGCACCTACTTCCCGCCTCGCGATGCCTATGGAAGGCCGGGTTTCCCGACGCTGCTGCGGCGCATCGCCACGGCGTGGGAGCAGGACCGCGAGCAGCTGCTACAGCGCGCTGAATCGTTGACTGAAGTATTGCAGCAGGGGCACACTGCCAGTAACGGAGGTGGGAAGGTTGCCCCCTCCGCTAGGCTAGTTCCTGATGACGCTGTCACGTCCGCCGTGGCGCACTGGCGCGCCAGCTTCGACGCAGTCTGGGGCGGCTTCGGGGGTGCGCCCAAGTTCCCGAGCCCCGGGGCGATTCGCACGCTGTTGCGCCATCACCACGATGGCGGCGACGCGCACTCGCTCGAAATGGCGCTAGCAACGCTGCGTGGGATGGCGCAGGGTGGCATCCGCGACCACCTGGCGGGCGGCTTCGCGCGCTACTCGGTCGATGCGCAGTGGCTGGTGCCACATTTCGAGAAGATGCTCTACGACAACGCGCAGCTGGCACGTTGCTACATCGAGGCGTTCCAGGTTACTGGTGACCCCACCTTCCGCGAGGTGGCGCGCGAGACGCTGGACTGGATGCTGGCTAGGATGGCGCTCCCGCAGGGTGGCTTTGCGTCGGCGCTGGACGCCGATTCCGAGGGTGTGGAGGGTAAGTACTACGTCTGGAGCGACGCCGAAATTCGGGCGCTGCTCGCCCCGGACGAAGCGCGGGCGTTCTGTGCTTTCTACGGCGTTACCCCGCAAGGCAATTGGGAAGGCCAGAGCGTGCTGCAAACGCCGCTGCCGCTGGAGGAAGTGGTGCAGACGCTGGGGCTGGAGCGGGCAGAAATGGAGGAATTGCTAGCGACCAGCCGCGGCAAGCTGCTCGCCGCCCGCCGGCAACGTGAACCGCCCGGACGTGACGACAAATTGCTGACGGCCTGGAACGGCCTTGCCGTCACAGCTCTGGCCGAGGGCTATCGTGTTTTTCAGGACGACCAATATTTAAAAGATGCCATGAAGGCAGCTACCTTCCTGCAGAACAATATGGTCGCCGATTCAGGGCGGCTGCTGCGCTCATGGCGCAACGGCCGTCCGGGACCGACGGCGTTCCTTGACGACTACGCCTGCCTGGCGGAAGGGATGCTGACGCTCTACGAGGCGAGCGGCATGGCGTGGCACCTGGAGTGGGCGCTCGTGCTTGGCGAGGAGTTGCTTGTGCTTTTCGGGGCAGAAGATGGTGGCCTGTGGGCCAGCGGCAGCGATCAGGAACAGCTCTACTTTCGCCACCGCGAATCGCTTGACGGGGCGACGCCGGCGCCTTCCGGGGTGGCGGCGCAAATACTGGTGCGGCTGGGGTGGCACTTCGCGCGCGACGACCTGCGACAGGCGGCAGCACGCATTATCGCAGCGGAAGCAAAGCACCTGCGGTCGTACCCTTGGGGCTGCACCAGCCTGCTTGAGGCGGCGCAGATGCTGCAGCAACCGCCGGTCGAGCTGGTGCTGGTCGGCGATGGTCCCACGCCTGAATTCGATGCGGCGCTGGCAGCTCACTTCCTGCCACGCCGCATGCTGGCGCGCCATAATTTCAAGGCTGGTGACCAGCCCCCTTTCCCGGCGTTGGTCGGCAAGCCATTGGTGGACGGGCAAGCGGCGCTCTACGTCTGTCGCGACTTCGCCTGCCGCGAACCGGTTGTGGATCCCAAAGAAGTTGATGCGGTGCTACCGCAGCACCCTTAAGTCCCACTCGAGTGCGGGGGCGGTATGCGTATCCTGCTTGTGGCAGCCCTGCTGCTGCTCAGCAGCGTTGGGCCGTTTGGAATTCCCGAGGAAACGGTGCCTGCTGCAGCGGCTGGGCCGCTGCCCGGCTCGCTTGAGACGCGCTGGTGGGAGTGGACTGCGATGGACCGCGACCGCAACCGGATGCACGATGCGCTCGACCTGGCGCTGCTCGAGGAGCAGTTCGTCATCAATGGCCGCATCGAGGTGCTGGTCGATTTCGACCATATGCCGACCGCCGCCAATGAAGAGTTGCTTGCGCATGGTGCCGGATTCGAGGCCAGCTGGCGCTTCCACCACGTGCCGATTATTGCCGGTTCGGTCGCAGTGGACCGCCTGCCAGAGCTGCTCGCGTTGCCGGGAGTCGTGTTCCTTACGCACAACAGTCCCGTGGAGCTGCTGCTCGACGGTGCGATTCCGGAGCACAACGTCAATCAGGTCTGGGATCTGGGATTCGACGGCACCGGCATTACCGTCGCAATTATCGATACCGGCATCGACCCCGACCACCTGAGCATCAATGACATGGACGACGATGCGGAATGCACCGCCACCACTATCCAGGGCGTGCCCAACCCGCCCTGCCAGAAGAAAATCGTCGCATTCTATGATGCACTCGACGACAGCGCCGACGATGGCAGCGGCGAGACGACGCCCTATGATGACCACGGCCATGGCTCGCACTGCGCCGGCATTGCGACCGGCACTGGCGAAGGCTCGCAGGAAGCGTATGGTGCGGAATACCGCGGTGTCGCCCCGGGAGCGCAGCTGGTAGGGGTCAAGGTGCTGAGTGGCAGTGGCGGTGGCTCCTTTGAAGAGGTGATGCGCGGGATGGAGTGGACTATCGACAACCAGCAGAAATACAATATCCGTGCCGCGTCGATGTCGCTCGGCGGTGTGTGGCTTGCTGAGCTGACGCAGGAGCAGGAGGAGCGGCTGACGCACGTCGCCAACATGATGGTGGCGGCTGGCATCGCGCTGACGATTGCGGCCGGCAATTCTGGATATTACGGCTCGATTGGCACCCCGGGCGCGGCGCGCGACGTCATCACAGTCGGCGCGACCGAGCACGACCGCGAGCTGGCTTTCTACTCGAGCAAGGGACCAACCCACGAAGGCTATATCAAGCCCAACATCGCCGCTATTGGCTCGTCGGTCTGGTCGGTGCAGAACGACGATTCAGTCTCTGGCGAGGCGACCTACGTCGCCTACTCCGCACCAGCATGGCGACGCCGATGGTAGCCGGGATGGTCGCGCTGCTGAACGAAGCGAACCCGGATTTGAGCCCGCTGATGGTCCGCTCAATCCTTGAATCAACCGCGGAATATCGCTGGCTCACCCACCCCGTGCGACCAAACAACGACTACGGCTGGGGCTTTCCAGAAATGGACGCAGCGCTGGCGGAGGCGGAGCTGGTTGACCCGAGCATCAATCTCTCGCTCGACCCGGATACG
>JAKURS010000078.1 GCA_022449705.1 Candidatus Poseidoniia archaeon
ATCTCAAGCAGTTGCAACCGGATTTTCTGGTCCGGGCCGAACATCTCGCCGGAAGCAATCCGCGGCAGCAGGCTGTACCCAATCTGGCCGGCTGCGCCGGTAACGGCGACCCTCAACGTGGAAGGCATGACGGCCGCCCCGGCGCGGTGGCAAAAGCGTGTTGCCGCAGGCGCGCCCTCAAAACGGCCGCGACAATGCCCACGTATGGAGCGACTCACAGCCGCTGATTTTGATGGTACAACGCTATCCCGCGACGGCACGCTGGCGGTCACTTTCTCTGCCAAATGGTGCCCCTACTGCCGCGAATTCATGGCCGAGTTCAAGACAGCGGAGCTTTCAGTGGAGAAGGCAATGGGGGACGTAACCGATGAGGAGAGCGCGCTCTGGGACGATTTTGAGCTCGATGTTGTGCCGACGATGGTGCTGTTCCGCGACGGCGAGGCTGTATGGCGCCGCGACGGCCGGCGCAAGGTGGGGCCAATCGCCGCCTTGCGGGGACGCGGCAGCTGGCGCAACGCGGGCCTTAACGCAGCAGATATCGATGCTCTGCGGGCGGCGCTTTAACACCCCCCTGCCTGCCGGCGCGTGCTGCTGACACGGGGGCGGCTGCTGGTTGCAGCTGCGGCAATCAGCTGGAGCCTCTCCGGCTTCTTCCTCAAGGCACCAGCCATCCAGGCCATCGACCCGGAGGCGCGCGGACTGCTGGTGGCGTGCTGGCGGTCGTTCTTCGCCGCGGGCGGGATGGCGCTCTTCGTTGACTGGAAGCAGGTACGCTGGCGACCGGGGCTGCTGCCATTGGTCGGATTCTTTGCTGCCATGAATATCCTGTACGTACAGGCGATGACCTCGTCGACCGATGCGGGCAACGTCATCTTCCTGCAATACCTGGCGCCCTTCTGGGTGCTGCTCGGCTCGGCATTCTGGCTGCATGAGCGGCTTGAACGCGACAACGTCGCGGGCATAGCGTGCGGGTTGGCGGGCGTCGCCGTGATTGGCTCCGCCGTCATCGGCAACTCGCAGGCGACGGGGGCGCTGCTGGCAGTCGGGGCGGGTGTGACCTATGCTGGCGTAATCATCTGCCTGCGCTACCTGCGCGACGAGGACCCGGGCTGGCTAGTGTTCCTCTGCTTCGTCGGCAGCGGACTCGTGCTGCTTCCGTTCGTGCTGACACAGGAAAGGCAGCTGGCGGGCGAAGAATGGATCTGGGTCGGGGCGCTCGGAACGGTACAGATGGCGCTCGCCTACGGGCTGTTCGCCAACGGCGTGCGCCACATCAAGGCGCAGGAGGCGTCGCTGATTTCGCTTATCGAGCCAGTGCTGAACCCGATCTGGGTGCTGCTGGCGTGGGGCGCTGTTATCGACCAGCGTACCATCGTCGGCGGCGGACTCATCCTGCTGGGGCTGGTGGTCCGCTACGCACGCGCCGAGGGGACGCCGTGCTCCAACATCGATGACACGGGCGCGCGGAGACGTGAACGGCTCGGTTGGGGGTTGGTGATACTCTCCGCCGTCGGGGCGGTATTGATGTTCCAGTCCGGCGCGCCACAGGCGTGGAGCTGGGGGCTGTTCTTGCCACTGGCGGGCGGGTGGCTCTGCATTTTCGAAGCTTGGGACCGCACCTGCGTCTTCCACGCCGCCTTTTCAACGAGCGAGGTTGCCGGTGCCGTCTGTCCCATCGACGAACCACAGACGGCGGCGCAGGCGAAGCTGCAGGCGTGGCTACTGACGCTGCGGGCGGTCGCGGTCGCCGCGGCGCTGGTCGCGGTCTTCGGCCTGCTCTAGTTGACTACGGTCCGAGAAAACCCTAAACCCACCCGGCTGCAGCACCCAGATGAAGGTACCAAAGCTTGGGGCAATGCAGAAGGTGACTTGCGATAGCTGCGGCCTGTCAGGAGAGATTGAGGTTTAGGCTTAGTTTTCAGAGAGTGCCTGGCTGACGCGTACCAGTTCGCGAGCCAGCTCGCCGATGCGTTCCGTGATTTCCGCGTCTGCCAGCTCGCCGTCGCTGAACGAATCCTTGCTGGCAAAGACGTAGCGTGGCAGGATGTAGCAGCGGATATCGAGCATCAACGAGTTGGCGAGGCTCATCACCGACATGTAGCTGTTGCGTCCGCCTGCGGCGCAGAGGAAGCCGACCACCTTGCCCTCGAACATCGAGCCGCCCAGTTCGACAATATTCTTGGCGCTCGCGCTGGCCTGGAAATTGTAGATTGGTGTCGCGAATATGATCCCCTCAGCTGCCGCAACCGACGCACGCAGCGCCTTCGTCGCCGGATGGTTGTAGCAATCGTCGCCATCGCAGAGCGGGAGCCCCGCGTCACGCAGGTCGAGGTATTCGACCACCTCGCCGGCGCCCTCCAGCTCCGCCCGTAGCGCCTCCGCCATCACCCGCGAGCGGGAACCGTCGCGCAAGCTACAGCTGAAGAGCAGGAACACCATAGCGACGGAACGGCCGCGGGAGTAAATGGTTTTTGGAGCAGCATGGATAGTGAGTGTACATGCACCTACCTGGTGTGGTGTAGTATAATTGTACTAGTGTGTACGTAAGAACTAATATGCCTACTGAAATCCACAACTACCTCCTATACAATCTAGGGTTACACTCTCTATTAATGTAGCAACAGTCTACTCAAAAATACGGACACCAATAAAGTGACCTCCAGCCCGGATTCATCAGCGGCGACCTTATTTTCGAATTCGCGGCATTGGAAAATACGTCACGACGATAGCAGGTCCGTAAATCGAGCTCCTGCGAAGTATACGCGGCCCGGAATTCAACGCTATCGAGCCCTTGGTCCCAGGCCGTTCGCCTCGTTAAACGAGGCCGTAGCGACGCTGTAGCTCTACGGCCCCGGCTCGCCACGCAGCTTCTGCGAGAGCCACCAGGTGCAGCCTATAGCGGCCACCCAGAGCAGGATGTTGATGCGGTAGGTCCAGTGGTATGCGTCCAGGTCGGCCATGCCACTATCAAGGAACCAGCCCATCATCAGGTAGCCGAGCGCGATGCCAAGCGCCTGTCCGACGAGCGCGGTCGCACCTGCCATCCCAAGGCCGCGGTTGCGCTCGCGAGCGGTGGTGAAGCGCGCCAGCAGCGTATCATCCGACACGAGCAGCATCGGGTAGATGGGAATCACAAAGATGATAATGGCGAGCGTCAGCGGCAGCCCCAGCGCGAAGAGCGACCAGAAACTGCCGTAGGCGAGCGCCGACCAGAGCAGCACCCGCTCGGCGCCCATGCGGTCGCAGACCTTGCCGATGACCGCGTAGAGAATCAGCACCATCAGCACCGCCCACGCCTCGAGCAGCGCCGAGAAGTCGACGTCGGCGCCGCGCACCTCGAAGTAGCGCAGTGACGTCAGCACCACCGCGCCGCGCGGCATCGCCACCAGCAGAACGCAGAGCAGGATGAGTGGCGGCCAGCGGCTCTCGAAAGCGAAGAGCTGGCGCAGCCCGGCCAGCCGTGCGGTGATTCCCGATGGAGCGGCGCTCGCCGTGACGGGTGCTGCGCCCCGCACCGCCCACGCCGGTCGCACGAACTCGTCGCCGCGCAGCGCCAGCACCAGCCAGGCCGCCAGCAGCAGCAGCGGCACCAGCAGCGCCGCCAGCCCCAGCATCGCGTCGGCGGCGTCGCGTGCGTCGAGCAGCCGGTCGTAGACCAGCCCTGCAGCCAGTGCCACCAGCGCCGAGACCAGGCTCGCGACGGCGTAGAGCAGCCCAATCGCCTCGCCCTTGCGGTCGGGATACCACTCGGTCACGGCAGCAAATGCCAGCCGCGCTGACGACAGGAGGGCGACTTGCAGCATCGACGCCGCCATAAACGTCCCGAGCGACAGCCACGGGAAGAGCAGCGCCAGCAGCGCGGCGCCGCCAAGCGCAGCGAGCATCATCTTCCGCCGTTGCCCCCAGCGGTCGGCGGCGGCGCCCCACAGCGACCCGCAGACGCCTACGGTGAGCGCCAGGAGGCCGGTGTGCAGCAGCACGAGGTCCTCGCGCGCTCCGAGCTGCCGCGAGTGGAACGAATACATCACCAGCGCCGTGTTGATGCCCATTACCAGCAGCGCCCCCGCCAGCAGCAGTCGCGGCAGGTCGCCCGGCTGCGACGGCCCCGCGATGGCAGCGATGGTGCGGTAGCGCCCCCGCAGCCACCAGCCGATACCACCCATCAGCGGCAGCGTCAGCAGGTAGAGCACGGAGAGCA
>JAKURS010000079.1 GCA_022449705.1 Candidatus Poseidoniia archaeon
CCCCGGCCTCGTTGGAGAAGAGGGCTACAGCACACTCGAGCGGCGATGGGCACGGCCGACACTGGAAGTCAACGGAATCTGGGGTGGCTACACCGGTGAAGGCACGAAAACTGTGCTGCCGGCCCGTGCGTCGGCCAAACTCTCCTGCAGGCTGGTACCAGAGCAGGACCCGAGCGCAATCGAGGCTGCTCTGCGGCAGGCATGCTCCGAGCGGTTGCCTGACAGCGTGCGCTGGGAGCTGCAGGTATTCGCTAGCGCGCCCGCCGGGGTGCAGGCAGCCATACGGGCACTCAGGGCGGGTTTCGGCGCCGAACCTGCCTTCATTCGCGAAGGCGGCACGATTCCCGTCGTGGCTGACTTCCAGGCTGTGCTGGGGGCGCAGCCGCTGCTCATCGGCTTCGGCCTGACCGAAGATATGCCGCACTCACCCAATGAACGGTTCCGGCTCGACTGCCTCTACGGCGGTATCCGCACCAGCGCCGTGCTGTGGGACGAGCTGTCGCAGCTCGCTTGATGGGCGCGCTGGCTTAAATCCGGCCTACCGTGGCGGAACATGGCGTCCGCCATTTCCGGTCTCGAGCCCAGCACGCTGTGGAATATTTTTGCAGCGCTGAGCCGCATTCCGCGGCCCTCGAAGCAGGAAGAGCAGGTGCTGGCCTGGCTGCAGGAGTTCGCTGACTCACACGGTCTCGAATGGCAGCAGGATGAAACCGGCAACATCATCATCCAGCGGCCCGGCAGCGGCGGCGGCGAATCCGCGCCGGTGGTCGTCATCCAGTCGCACGTCGACATGGTCTGCGAGAAGAATTCCGACGTGGAGCACGACTTCACGAGTGACCCTATCAGCCTGCTGCGCGACGGGGAGTGGCTCACCGCTGACGGCACGACGCTCGGTGCTGACAACGGCATCGGCGTCGCGACTGCCCTGGCGCTGCTGGAAATGGAAGGGGACGCTAAGCTGCCTCCGCTTGAGTGCCTCTTTACGGTTGATGAAGAAACGGGCCTGACTGGTGCGTTCGCGCTTGACGGCAATCTGTTGCAAGGACGCACAATGCTGAATCTCGACACCGAGGAGTGGGGTGCTATCTGCATCGGCTGTGCCGGCGGTGGTGACAGCCAGATTTCGCTGCCGGTCTCCTACGAAGGAGCTCCGGGCGACTTCCTCAGCTTCCAGCTGGCTGTCGAAGGGCTGAAGGGCGGCCATTCAGGTGTTGATATCCACGAGTACCGTGCGAACGCAATTGTGCTGCTGGCGTCGGTAATGGTGCCACTGACCGAAATGGGAGTACGGATAGTTTCCGTGCAGGGCGGCGACAAGACCAACGCCATTCCACGCGAGGCATTCGCGACGCTGCTTCTGCCGCCAGAGGCAATGGCGGATGCGCAGATTGCCGTGGCCGGACGCACGGAATCACTGAGAAGCGAGTATGGCTCGCTCGAGAAAGACATGCGTGTCTCCCTCGTGGGACTGGAAGACGCACCGGCCGAGTGTATGTCTGCTGAAGCGCAAGGCAACCTGATGGGGCTTCTGCGGACACTGCCGCACGGCGCACTGAAGTATTCGCACACAATCCCCGGGCTGGTTGAAACTTCCAACAACCTGGCTTCGGTCGCGCCGGTTGACGGTAACTACCTGGTCGTCTGTTCATCGCGCTCCTCCATCATGGAAGCGCTGGAGGACATCAGGTTACGCATTGCGTCCATGGCAACGATGTGTGGTGCCACCACAACAAGAACAGGCACCTACCCGGGCTGGCAGCCAAATCCCGATTCCCCTGTCCTGAAGCGACTGAAGCGCATCTACGCGGCGCAGCTAGGCGAGGAGCCGGAAGTGGGCGCCATCCACGCCGGGCTGGAGTGCGGCGTCATCGGCGAGCGTGTCCCGGGGATGGACATGGTCTCTTTCGGGCCAACGATTACTGGTGCCCACTCGCCTGACGAGCGGGTCGAGATTCCCAGTGTCGAGAAGTTCTGGAACTTGCTGCTGGAACTGCTGGCAGAGCTGGCTGAGGCGTGAATCCAGCGGACCTGCAGAAGCGCCTGGGCGAGCCACTGCCAGGTATTGCAGCCTGGCGCAACATGGCTCCGGGGAAGCGTGCGTTTCCGACGGATATCGGGGACTACCGCAATGCATCGGTACTGGTGGCACTCTTTCCAAAGGAAGATGAATGGCGGCTGCCGCTGATCATGCGCACGGATGACGGAGGCATCCACGCCGGGCAGGTGGCTCTGCCGGGCGGCGCCCTCCTGGGAGACGAAACCGTCGAGGACGCTGCACTCAGGGAAGCACACGAGGAAGTCGGCCTCGCACCAGGGTGGGTTACACTCCTGGGCAGGCTGAGCACGCTTCCGATTCCGGTCTCCCGCTTCCGGGTCACACCGGTGATTGGAACACTTGCAAGGGAACCCGAATGGAAACTGAACGAGGACGAGGTAGAATCACTATTCACTATCTCCCTGGACACATTGAGCGATGAGAGCCTGTGGCGCAGTGAGGAACGGCAGTTCGGTGGACGGACTGTTGACATCCCTTACCTCGCGCTCGGTGGGGAGAAGGTGTGGGGTGCTACCGCGATGGTGCTGGCAGAGCTGGCAGCGCTACTGGAATAGCTCCCCAAGCGGCGCAACCAGCAGCTCCGAGAACAGGTCTCCAACGAAGGTGCTCAGCAGGAACGCGCCGAAGAGTGGGATGATATAGGGAATCTTCAGGCTCACCCACGGGCGCTCGATTCCCGCAGCAGCAAGAGCGTCCCACTCCGCTGGAAGGTAAAGGTCGCGATTGACCATCGGCGCCAGCACGGTGCGGCCGCCGACGACGCGCGTCATCGGCCATACATGGCTGTCGCGCGCCCTTTTGAGGTCCATACGCACGCCGAGCAGTGCCTGCAGCCACGGTTTTTCCAAGTCACCATGTCCAATATTCCACGCCAGCAGCCCGACAGGGATGGCGAGGTAGAGCAGCAGCGAATTCATGAACACGACCCACGGGAACGGGAAGCCCTGTTCGCCGAAGGCGTGCAGCGTCGCGCCGGCGTCGGGGGAGAACGGCACCAGCACCGCCACCGTCAGCAGCGCCTTGACGTCGGCGCCGCCGATGGTCGGGCCGTAGTAATACCAGCCGTACATCATCGCCATCAGCGCCAGCGCCGCGAGCAGGTCGACCGCGTGGCCGCCGGCGAGCAGCGACTCCCAGCCTTCGAAGAGCGCGAAGTAGCCCATCCCGGCCGCGCCCGCCACTTGCGCCGCGCGCCATGCCGTAAGCTCCCGGCCGTAGATAGCCTCGTCGTCAATCTGCGAATACCAGAAGAGCACCCCGACGGCGAGCGCCAGCCCCCACGTGCCCGGGCTCGCCTGCGCCTGCCACAGCTCAGCCGCCAGCAGCGCCAGGCCTGCCCCGCCGGCAATCTGCCAAGTACGGTCGGGCACGCGCCGTGTGTGCCAGTCGCTCCAGGCACCGTATCCGAGCGCCACGGCACCAATTACGAGCCGGATAGCATCGGGCGATTCCACGCCTTCGGAGCCTGTCGGGGATTAAATATAGCACTATCCTCTCAATCAGCGTGGATATTGAGGAGCGATTCCTGCCGGGCGAGGAGTTCCTGAAGGAATATCCGGCGCTGAAGGTTGACCGCCGCGGAGGTTGGTCAGCGTTCCTGACCAGCCGCCGGCTCTTCATCGGCTCGCGCGACGAGTTGTGGGATATCGACACCAGCCGCATCGACTACCTTTCGCGCGGGCTGCGGCCCCGCTTCTCGCCGGCGTGGCTGCTGCTCTGCCTGTTCCCCTACTTCGGGTGGTTCGCGTCGCCGTTCCTGGTTGCGCTCTGGTATTACATCCGCACCGAGGCGCTGATTGTCGGCACCCCGTCGCGCCGCTGGCTGCTCTTCGCCGAGCCGGAGGTGCTCGACGACTTGGTCGACAACCTGCGGCTCAACACCGTGATGGCGCTGACCCCCGAGGGTGAGCGCGCCATCGTCGAGGCGGAGGTGGAGAAGGAGAAGCGGCATTTGGTGCTCGGCCCCGACGGTGAGGCAGCCGACTGGGGCGAGAACGAGTCCGGCCCCCGCCGTAGCGGCCACTTCTCGCTGGCGGTGGCGTGGATTGCGTGGTATTTCTCTACCCTTCCCGACTTGGGCGCCAACGCCGGCTTCTGGATACTGCTGGCGCTGCTCTGGGCCGCCGGCA
>JAKURS010000008.1 GCA_022449705.1 Candidatus Poseidoniia archaeon
GGATTATGATTCTCTGGGGCGGGCTGATGTTCATCCCGCCCTCAGCGGTCCTCGAAATCGGCCGCCACGGTGTCGAACGCCGTCGCAGCGTCACCCGTGCGGTCATACTCCGCCTGTACCGCCGGCGGCAGGTGGGCGTCCAGCATCGAGACCAGCGGGCTCAGGTCATGCCGCTCACCCTGATGCAGCCCCAAGTTGACCGAATGGGAAATCGACAAGGTCACCGTGAGCATTGTCAGCGTCATCAGCAGCCCTGCCATCAGCAACAACTGGCCTCCCTGATTCATGTCGCCTCCCGGGGGCCGTACCACAATTCCAGCTTCAGCTCCCACAGCTCGTCGTTGGCCCACACCAGCCGGAAGGCGATGCTGACCGACCCGTGCGGGGTGCCGCGGTCAACCAGCGTCTCCGTGCTCCCGCCATGCGTTCCCGTCAGGCGATAGCTCGCCGCCGCCGGCAGCCCCCCGTCCAGGTAGGACTGCAGGGTGGTGGTGTTGCCGCTGGTGAGCCATAAGGCCAGTGTCGAGTTGCGATGCTCCTGCGCGACGGTCGCGTTGGCAGGAACCCAACCATCGAGCAGCTCGAGCAGCTCCATCCCCTGCTGTCGCAGCATCTCGTCACCGACTCGGTTGGCGTCGCTGGCAGGCAGACTGATGACCGCCACGTTGACCGCCGAGGTGAAGAGCGTCGCCAGCATCAGCACCTCCAGCATGTGCATCTGGCCCCTGCGGTCCAGCTTCACGCTCACAACACGCCGGGACTGATCAGGGAGGTGCCGATACCGAAGAACTCGAAGATTGCCCAGCCAATCAGCAGCATCACCGAGGCGCGGCTCGCAGCGGAGTAGAAGCGGCCAGTGGACATGAAGCCAGCCGCCAGCCCATTGCCCACCGACTGGATGACGACGCTGTAGAAGAAGACGGTCGAAATCCAGACCTGATTCAGTTCACGCACCTGGAGGTTGCCGATGGACATGCCGCCGCCACCAGTCGCGACGGACGAATCAACAATCGCCGGGACGAAGGTTCTGGCCAGCACCAGGATAATCATCAGGTAAATCAGGAAGGAGAGGTAGATGACCATGGTATAGTTGGTGACCTCCTGTTGCCGTTCGGTTTCGAGTGCCTTGATTTCCCTGGCGTCGTAGGCGGCGGCGAGCAGGATGTCCGAAATCCTGCCGCCGGCGCGATTGGCCTCGTCGACCATCGTGACGGCGCGGGTCACGATGGGTGACTGGACCCGCTCGGTGAACATTTCCAGCACCTCGCTGAAGCTGATACCCCACGAAATCTGGGTCGCCATCTTGTGCACCTCGTCGTTCAGGTTGCCATATTCGCCCCGCGCCAGCGTCTGGATGGCGACGGTCATGCTGAGACCGCCCTTCCAGTACTCGGCCAGGTCGCGCAGGAAGTCGGGGAACTTCGCCTCGACCCGCGACCGGATCTTGTCCTGGCGCCAGCCCCACACGCCGTACGGCAGCAGCAGCGCGACTATCCCGAAGACAATGAAGTCGAGCGATGAAATCTCCGGGTAGTAGCGGTACCATTCTTCGGCTTCCATCTCCTCCTCTATGCCGTTGACCGTCGGGTCAGCGTCGCGTGACTCGTTCTGGCGCAGCGAAGGCAGGCCATACTGATGCAGTGTGAAGCTGAAGCGACCGTCGTTCAGCACTTCCGGGTTGTCAAGCTGCTTGTCCCCGTCAATGTCGACCACCATGGTCTGGCCGTCCATCTGGTGGTTAAGGTGGGCCAGCGCGAAGAAGGAGAGCCCAATAACGATTGAGAGGAAAATGACGACGTAGATGCCGATATCGATCTTGCCCCGCCGTACGTCGAGCCACTTCTGCGCCATTTTGTAGGTCATCCAGGGCCGCTTCCGCCCGGTGCGCTCGTCGCGATAGACCCGTTTCTCGAGGCTTCCGGCCATCAGTCGATTGCCACCTCGTTGCTGAGCGAGAGGAAGATATAGCAGAAGAAAATCTGGATCATCGGGAACATGACGAAGACCATTCCGTAGAGGTGAATTTCTTCCAGCACCATTCCCGACCCGGAGACCCAGAAGGTAATCACCGCGATAATCATCGCGAAGATGGGTAGCGCGACCGCCATTACCACATAGGCTTCAGCGAAGAGCGCCATCTGCTGGATGACGCTCTTGACATGGACCCGGTTGGCCTGCGCGTAATACTCCGAGCGGTTCAGGAAGTAGAGCTTCAGGTTACCGCCCGAGGTGAGGGTGCCGACGATTCCCTGCAGGAACTCGGCAAAGCGCTCCGAGGGCGAGCGATCGACACCCTCCTTGAGCGTCGTCACCAGATCCCGGCCCATGAACTCGATGGAGTGGTAAATCCAGGCGGCATCCTTGGAAATCTCGCCGTAGATGGACTCGTTGCGTGCCAGCGACTTGAAAATCAACGAGGGCGTCGCATTGGCCGCCGCCATAGCCGCAACATAGCTCGCCGCGAACGGCAGCTTGCGGTCCATGTCGTGGGTGCGCTGGCCCACCGCGATTCCGGGCGCCAGCCACTGCACCAGCGCAACCAGCAGTGGCAGGATAATGACCAGCAGCAGCGGCAGCCCGTACTGCACTGTCGGCGACACAGTGAATAACGCGCCGTCCGGAGCGGTCTGCTGTTCCAGGAACGGCACCCCGAAGCCTAACCAAGCGACGGTCAGCGCCGCTCCGCCCAGGAAGGTGAGCAGCACCTGCATCGCCGAGACGGCAACGTAGCAGTCAGGCAGCATCGGGATGCGTGCCTTGAGCAGCTGCCGCTTGAGCCGGTACGAGTCACGAGTCAGCAAGCGACCAAGCCAGCCGAAAAGCGTCAGACTGATTGACTGGAAACCGCTTAGAGCCACCGGTGCCACCAGCGCGGATTAGCCGAACGCTCTACACGTTTCGCCAGTTCGCCCTGCAGCTTGGTCATAGCCTTGGCCTGCCGGGCCTCTTCCTTGGCCGCTGCCTGTGCCTGCTTCTCGGGGTTGCCGGCCAGCTTGACGAGCCTCGCTTCGGACTTGGCCCGCGCTGCCAGTTCACGGTTGCCCGACTTCAGCAGGCGGCCTGCCTCACGCACCGAGAGGCTCGAGACGTCAGCCAGCCCCAGCTGCGCGGCAATTGGCCCTAGCTGCCGCAGCGGCGCGTAGCGGGCTTGCGCCTTCAGCAGGTCGCGATCCAGCTTCGCCTCCGCCTTGGCACGTTGTGCGGTCTCCTTCGCCTCCAGGGCGGGTCGCTTCTCCTCGGCCGCGGCGGTGATACGTGCCTCCACCTTGGCGCGGCGCGCCTCCTCTTTGGCCATCCGCCTCTGGAACTTTTGCTGTACCCCGGGCGGGAATTCGGTGTGGTCAACGCCCTCTGTCCCCTCCCTGACGCCGCTCAGGTCCAAGTCACGCTGGACCGCCGCGCGGCGCCGCCTGCGGCCGCCTACCTGCAAGTCGGCGTAGACCTGGCGCATGACATCCTCGGGGTGGACATAATACTCCGAGACGACCCGCGCGAAGTCGCGGAAGTCGCGTATGCCCTTCTTCAGGCACCACTCGAGCACCAGCTGCCGCCGCTTAGTCTCATCCATGATTTCGACGCGGTTCAGGTTGGCCTTCAACATGATTTTCTCGAACACATACGACTTGCCGGTGAAGACAAACTCGTCGGTTTTGTTGTCCCAGCGGAAGGCCTCGTTAGTCAGCAGCTCGTGCGAATGGGGGTCAATACCAATAATCTCGACGATGTTCTTGCCCCGCCGCACCCGCTTGCCGCCGACGCGAGTCTGAATCTGGATTGAAATCGCGTCGAGCGCCGGGATGAGGACGCGCGGAATCTCGATTGGCTTGTTCTCGAGCCGGTGGACCAGACTCTGAATAGAGTCGGCGTGGAAAGTAGAGTAGGTGGTGTGCCCCGTCGCCATGGCCTGGAACAGCACGTACGCCTCGGCGCCACGAATCTCGCCGACAATGATGTATTCCGGCCGCTCACGCAGCGCCGCCCGCAGCAAATCGTACATGTCAACCTCACCCGCCGCCTTGCCACCCGCCACGGCGGTTTCACCGCCGAAACCCTCGCGGGTAACGCCGGGAATCCAATTGGGGTGCGGCAGGTTCAGCTCGCGCGTCTCCTCGATGCTCACAATCTTTTGCTGCCACGGCAGGAAGAGCGAGCAGGCGTTCAGCGTGGTGGTCTTGCCGGAGGCGGTACCGCCGACGAACAGCATCGACATCCCGTACTGCATCGCGAGCCAGAAGAACGCAATCATCATCGAGGAGAAGGTCTTGAACTCGAGCAGGTCAATCGGCGTAAACGGCTCGTCGCGGAAGCGCCGGATGGTGAAGGTCGAGCCCCTCGTGGAAACCTCGCGGCCCAGGGTCATGACGATGCGGGAACCATCCATCAGGGTCGCGTCCAGCAGCGGCTCGGCAATCGAGATGTGCTTGCCGCAGCGCTGCGCCAGCCGGACAATGTACTGCTCCAGCTCGACCTCGTCGGGCCAGACGACGTTAGTGCGCAGCGACTCGAAGCGCCGGTGATAGACAAAAATCTCCACGCCGGGCCCGTCGCAGGAAACGTCCTCGATGTTCGGGTCGTGCATCATGGTGTCAATCTTGCCGTAGCCAATCAGGTCGCGCTCGATGAAGTAGTGGATTTTCTCGCGATTGCTCTTGCGGCTCGGGAGCCGGTAGCTGTCCAGGATGTCGTCGACCACCTGCTTCAGGAAGCTCTTCTGCTCCCCCTCCAGCGTTTCACGGTTGATGTTGAGCGCCCGCTGGAGCACATCCTTGATCATCGTCAGGTCCTTCTCCTCCTGCGCGCTCGCCTTGGGCTCGACGACGTAGTAGAAACGGGAATAATCGCGCTTGTCAAACAGGATGCGGACGTACGAGTAAGGTGGGCTGACGGGATAGGTGTCCAGCTCCTCGAAATCCTCGCCAATCTCGATGTCATCCATCACCAGGTCATGGATGACGCCCACCTTCTCGGCCGACCCTCGCGCCTTCTCGAGCTGTTGGCGCTCCTTGCGCAGCCGCCGTTTCTCGCGCCACGAAAGCTGGCTCTCGTCGACCGGCTCCTCGAGGTCGGGGCCAATCAGCCCGGCCTCGTCAGGCAGCGTATCCATTGACTTGCCAGCCGCACCCATCACATGCACCTATCCACTGGAGAGCCTTACCACTCCAGCTTGCCTGTCATAATCTGCTACTATATAAGGGATAGCAGACTCAACTTCCCCCTCTACTGACGATGCGGGCGCCAGCGGGAAGCTGGCCTCGAATCTCCCGCCCGGCGGGGACTTACTGATTACCTTGAAGCCGGTCGCGGTGCCGATGACCTTGTAGAAGACGCCATGGTTCTCGGAGGCGGTCGCCAGCTGCACCTGTACCGTCGCGCCGGGATGCTCGTCGGCCGCCAGCAACAGGTCCTGGATTGCGAGCTGCAGCTTGACACCTACTTGCTCCACCTCCTCCTGCGCGGTGTTCCCCAGGTTGCCCTGTAGCACACCGGAGACCGAAGTGGTCACCGATGCCAGCAGAAGCACCGAGAGCAGCGAGGTGTAGATGAAACCAATTTCCTGGGCTCCCGAATTAGCGTAGCTGGAACGTAACATGCACTGTCCTCTCGTAGATGCGCAGGTCCAGCGGGACGGTCTGCTGCAGGTAGACTTCGTCCTGCTGGAAGTCCCTGCTAAAGCCCCATTCGTCATCGAAGTAGGAGTAGTACGCTGCCTGACCGCTGCCCTCTACCACCAGGCGCACCGCGTATGCCGCGACCGGGCCGTGGTCACTGCCGCCCTGGTTGCGTAGCTGGAAGTCGAAGTTGGCCGGCCCGGTGAGCGTTGTGTGCGGCGAGCCACTGTTGTTGTACGTGACCTGGTAGAGGGTCAGCGCGTCCAGCGCGCCGCTGCCACGCACCAGCGGTCGCCCCTCGAAGAAGTGGCTGCCGCCCGGCTCGCGCGCGAGCAGGCCACCGCTGACCAAACGCAGCTGGAACAGTCCCGCCGTCGAGGCGTAGCGGTACGAAAGCGCGTCGTCCCGGTAGAGCCAGAAGCCGCCCAGGGCGGTCGAATTGGAGGCGTCGCTGACGCTGCCCCGCAGTCCGGAGACAGCCGCCGGGAAGCCACTCAGCACGCCCTCGACGCTGCTGCCGCTCCAGCTGCTACCGTCAGGATAGCTGAGCGTGACGTTGAGCACATCGACGTTCTCCTGCAGGTCTGCCAGTCTGAACGAGGTGTCACCAATAGAAAGCGAGCGTGCCGCCAGATCGACCCACCCCACGCCGGAATAGCTGATAACCAGTGTATCGGGTGAATCGCGGACGACGAAAGTACCCAAGCCGATGGAAACGGTCGTGCTGCGCGAGGCGCCCTCGCCCTGCAGCAGCACCTGGTCCAGGTCAGCATCCAGATTGAGCAGGTTGGACCGGGTGGTGGCGTACTGGGCCCACGCCTCGTTGTCCTGTATCTGCGGGATGCCCCACGCCAGCATGGTGCCAACGATAGTCACCATCATCGCCATAATCAGCACCGTGCCGATGACGGGGCTCATCGCCTCTTCTCCCATTCTCGCGGTCCTGTGCTGCACACATCGCTACCGAAGGGGGGACTAAAAAACGTGCGTGCTGAACAGCAGTAGAAAAACCGCTACTGCGCCTCTATCCACTTCTCGGCGTCCATGGCGGCCATGCAACCCATCCCGGCCGCGGTCACCGCCTGCCGGTAGCGCGTGTCAACCACATCGCCCGCCGCGAATACTCCCGGTACAGAGGTCATGGTGTGCTGCTTCCAGAGCAGGTAGCCGTGGTCATCCATTTCCAGCTGTCCCACCAGGAGGCCAGTAAGCGGCTTGTGGCCGATGGCGAGGAACGCGCCGTCGCAGGCGAAATCCTCCTCGCTGCTGTCGACGCTCGAGCGCAGTCGCGCGCCGTGGAAGTCGCCCTCCTCGCCGAGCCAGCCGGCGACCGTGTGGTTCAGCTTCCAGGCGATGCGCGGATTGTCGTGAGCGCGCTGCGCCATAATCTGCGAGGCGCGCAGCCCCTCGCGGCGGTGAACTATGGTAACTTTGGGGCAGAAGCGAGTCAGGAAAGTCGCCTCCTCCATCGCCGAGTCGCCGCCTCCAACTACCATGACTTCCTTGTCACGGAAGAATGCCCCATCGCAGGTGGCGCAGGTGGAAATTCCGCGCCCCTTGTGCAACTCTTCGTTTTTGGCGTCGAGCCAGATGGCCTCGGCGCCGGTGGCGATAATCAGCGCCTCCGTCTCCCATGAATCGTCGCCGCTGATGACCCTGAACGGCCGCCGCGACAAGTCCACGGAATCGACATTACGGTCAAGGATACGGGTGCCGAACCGCTCCGCCTGCGCGCGCAGCTCCATCATCATCTCGGGCCCTTGAATGCCCTCGGGGTAGCCGGGGTAATTCTCGACGTCGCTGGTGAGCATCAGCTGCCCCCCACTGGCGTAGCCGGCAAAGAGCAGCGGCTCCAGCAGCGCCCGCGAGGCGTAGAGACCGGCGGTGTAGCCGGCCGGCCCGGACCCGATTATTACGAGCTTCTCGGCCATCGCCGCGGCATACGGGCGCGCCGGTTAAGCGTAATGCCGCGCGCTGACGATGAAACCCGAATGGCCCTGCATCCGTGACTGCGGCCTGAGCGCTTGCGGGCGGGTAGTCCAGTCGCGCTGCAGGTTCTCCACGACGCGCAGCTCGCCCCACCCTTCCAGCTGCGCGACCAGCTGCGCTACTTGCCCCGTCGTTGGCAGGTACGCCGCCAGGCGACCGCCTGGCCCAAGCGCCGCGGCCGCCCAGTCGACCAGTTCCCACGGCTGCGGCACATCGAGAACCAGCGCCTGGCAGGGGACCGGCTCGCTGTCGGGCGCCAACTCCTGTGGAACAACCTCGACCAGCGCGGCGTGTGGACTGCGCTGTAGGTTGCGCTCTAGGATGTGACGATGGCGGTCGCGGGGCTCGTAGCTGACGACGCGGCCATCCGGTGCCACCATGCGCGCCAGCGCCAGCGTCAGTGCCCCCGAACCGGCACCTCCCTCAACGACCGTGTCGCCTGGCTCCAGCCCCAGCGTCCACGCTATCCAAGCCAGGTCGCGCGGCAGAATTGCCTGCGGCCCGCGCTCAAGGCCCGCCACGAGGTCAGGCAGCGCCGGTTCCAGCAGCCGCGCCGGGGTGCCAACCAGGTCGAACTCCGCCCCGGTCGGGGCGTCGCGCAGCAGCTGGCTGCGGAAGCGCCCCACTCCGGGCAGGTCCTGCACCTCCTGCGCTAGGTCCACCAGCTGCGCCCGGCCTGCGGCAATCAGCAACCGCCACTCCGTCATACAGTGCCAGCGGCCACAATATTAGAGGCCTAGCCGGTCCGCCACCAGCCGGTCCACCACGTCGATGAACTCATCGCCCTTCTCCGGTGGCAGCGAGGCGCCAGCCGCCTGCGCGTGGCCGCCGCCCTGACCACCGCAAGCGCCAGCGGCTTGCGCCATGACCTCTGCCAGCGAAAGCCCCTGTGCGACCAGCTGTGGCGCGGCGCGCGAGGACACAATCAGCTTCCCGTCGCGCGGTGCGAGGCCGATTGCCGGCAGCGAGCGGTCCAGAAAGTAGCCCAGTGCCAGCGTGCAGACGGTGCCCTTCAGCGCGGCGTTGTCGCCCCGGAAGTGCTGAATGGCACGGCCGCGCTCGAACTCCACGTGGGCGAGCTGCTCCAGCAGTTGCTCCCTGTGCTCGCGGGCGTACACTTCAGCGCGTTCGCGCCCGCTCGGGGAGCCCAAGAGCATGGCAATGCCGGTCGAGGTGTCGCCCAGCCGGCCGCATGCGTCGGCCATCGCCGCTAGCTCCTCCACACTGCAGCCCCACTGCGGCAGGTCGAGCTGCGGCGCGAAAAGCTGGGCACGCTGCTGTTTCCCGGCGCCCTGCTCTAGCAACTTCAGCACCAGCCAGTCCGCCAGCCGGGCCGTGCCTTCCGCATCCAGTTCCCCCAGCGCAGCAGCGGGGTCGAACTCCAGCTCCCGCAGCGCTTCCGCTGCGCCAGCGGGATTGCCGGAAACACCAACCAGGTACGGCTCGAGCGAGCCCGCCAGCGCCTCGGCCAGCGTCTCCCCGGCGAGCGGCAGGCGGCTGGTTTTATTCAAATACTTATCTTCGACAGCCATGTCAGCAATCGTGCGGTTCCAGCCGACAAGTCCATCCAGGTACATGCGGTCACCCCAGGCGCCCGCCAGAGCGACCGGTGCCAAGTCGCGGTTCGCCTCGCCCAGTATGAGCGCCAGAGCGAACGCCAGCGAGGCGGCGGACGCTTCGCAGTTGCCGTCAACCCCCGCCTTGTGGGCGTTCAGTTCCAGCACGTTGGGCGGGGTCTCGCCCTGTGGCAAGTGGTGGTCAACCACCAGTGCAGGTGCCTTGAGCTGCGCCAGCAGCTCCGGATACCCTGACCCCAGGTCGGTGAAGAGCACCAGCGCGGGCGCCTCGCTGTTGAGCTGCTCAATGACTGCAGGCGTCAGCGCGACGACGTTGGTGAGGTGGAAGCGCTGGCCGCTGCGCTGGAGCGCCCGCGCTAGGATAGCGGATGATGTCAGTCCATCGCAGTCATAGTGGCCGATGAGGCGCACCGGCTGCTCTGCCTGCCTTAACCGGTCGGCCAGTGGTTGCGCCGCCGCGGCGATGGGCTGCGGCATCGTCGTGGAGGATGTCACCCGACGAGCAGCTTGGCGTTGGCGAGCGAATACTTCCAGTCAGCGTCCAGCCGGCCAGAATCGCGGTAGTAGCGCACCAGCCGCAGTATCTTCGATTCGGTGAGCTGTAGCGCGCGCCGGTTGTGGACGTCACGCGTGTTGCGCTCGAGGTGCTCGCCCAGCCGCACCGCACGGCGCATCAGGTTGGTCAGGTCTTCCGGCAGCTCGGGCGCCGCATCGGCGGCGCGCAGCAGGTCGCTAATGGACTTGCCGGTCGCCAGCTTGACGCTCGGCACACCGTGTGCATCGCGCAGCTGGGTGCCGATTTCGGCCGTCGAAAGCCCGGATTTGGCGAGCTTCAGGACCTGCGCCTCAACCTTCTTCGGCGTTGGCGCCCAGCCCGGATGCTCCGAGCGCGGCAGCGCGCTGGAGCCTGAGCGGCCCCGATGACGGGAATAGATACGGGCCATCTGGAAAGGGGCGGCAAGCTGCCTCGTATTAAAGCGCAGCGGTCCGGCTCAGTAGCCAGCGCTGTGGTAGAACGCCAGTTCGCTATTGGCGTAGGTGCGGTAGGCGAACCAGTCCAGCCAGCGATAGTGCTGGTCAGCTGAGATGGTTTCTGGTATGTGGGATCGGCCACTGGCTTCGGGAAACGCCAGGTTCACCAGCGAGAGCGAGCGGTCCCGGCTCAGGTTCTGTTTCAGCGCCGCCTGGTTTTCCACTTCCCACAGGTAGTTGCTGACCTCCCAGTACATGGCCTGCCAGCCGCGATACGCCAGCTGCTGCGACTCCGGCTGCACTGCACCGAGCACCAGCATCTCGCTGTCCCCGAGCGGGACCAGACTAGATTGCGATGCCACCCGCCGCGTGCGCATGTGGTCATTGGACTCGAAAATGGCCCCCGGCGCCTGTTCTGCGCCCCAGAGCCCCGCCCCAACGCTGGTGGGACGCAGGTCCGAAGAGAAGAACACCTGCGGCTGCGCGTGGTTATCAACTTGGTACCGCAGGTCCAGGTACGCGAAGCTGGCCCCGAGCAGCGCCAGCGCCGCCAGTGCCAGCGCCTGCCTGCGGCGGGAGCCCTGCAGCAGCGGTCGCACGCCGGGCGCCACCAGCAGCAGCAGCGGCACCAGCAGCACGAATAACATGTAGGTGTGGTCGAGCACGACGAACAGCGCCAGCGCCAGCAGTGCCAGCGCCAGCCAGACGCCGAGCGGCTGCCGCCCCTGTTGCCAGAGCTGCCCACCAGCGACCAGCGCCAGCAGCAGCAGCGGGCCGCCGCGCATGCCGTAGTGTACCATCAGGTTGGCCGCCTGCACCAGCAGTGAATCGCCCCGGAACAGGTAGGTCTCGAAGATGTCCTCAGACGGGGTGAAGGGGCTCAGCCCCAGCCACGCCAGATAGAACAGGTAGCTTCCGATGAAGCCGGTCGCCATCAGCGCCTGCCGGCCGGCGCGCTGCCGGTCCAGCGCACCCTCCTGCCAACGGTGCAGCGCCCACGCCAAAGCGAACGCGAGCAGGAAGCCGGGCAGCAGCAGCCCCATGCGGTGGACCGCCGGCAGCAACAGCCCCAGCACCAGCGCCAGACAGGCGAGCCGTGCCGGATGGCGGCCGTAGCGCGCATGCCGGATGCGGAGCAGCAGCCAGAGGAACAGCGGCAGCAGAACCACTAGCATGTAGCGCAGCGAAACCCGCCAGTGCGAGAACTGCAGGTAGCGTGGCGCGACCGCGAAAGCCAGCGCCGCCAGCCAGCGACCCCGATTGCCACCGCCCGCCTCGCCCGCAAGCAGCCAGAATCCGGCGGTGCCAAGCAGCGCCAGCAGCGGTGAGTGGAGCAGCAGGTACTCCTGCAGCGGCAGCCCGGTCAGCGCGCTGCCGGCGGCAACCAGCGTAGTGGCGCCGGCAGGGATGGTGCCCGGCACTAGTCCCCACAGCGCGGCGGGACGGGTGACCCAGAAGAGCGCACCCGCGTCGAGCGTGGCGCGCACCTGCAACTGGTACAGGAAGGCGTCGAAACCGGTCGGCGCCGGGACGAAAGGCACCCGCAACAGCAGCGTCACTGCTACCAGCCAGAGTCCCGCCGCGCGGCGCGCCGGGGAGGACATGGCTGCGCAGCCGGCCGGCACTAAAAACGGCTGCGCTTCTCAATATCATTATATAGGGCAAGCCATCCTCGCTGGCGACCTTGCCGGAGGTTATAGTTGGCTCTTCGAGAAAGGCGTGATTTGGGGCTGCTTTTCGCACTGCTTTCAGCCGCACTCCTGACGGGCGGAAGCGCATTCGGATATTCCGGAGGAGGCAACACCGGCGGCGATGACTGGGCCGCCGACGTGATGGCAAACGGCTGCAGCTGCCACAACCTCGAGCAGAGCCAGGACGGGATGTGGTCGCTGAAGAACTTCCCGGCGCGCTACGAACCGGGGGCGACCTACAACCTGAGCCTCACCGTCAGCGACCCGTCGGTCGCGGACGCTGCCGACCCGGCCGCGCAAGGCGGCTTCCTGCTGCGCGTCACCAACGGTAGCTTCTCCGGCGGTGCGGGCTTCTGGACCAGCGACGATGGCAGCCTGCTCTCGCACACCGCTGACACGAACCACCAGCGCAACTGGACCGTAGAGTGGACCGCACCCGACGAGGGCGCGGGCGACGCAGTGCTGACCCTCTACTTCAACGTCGTCAACGGCGAGAACGGCAACGACGCCGGCGACGCCTGGACCCGGCTCGTGGCGGTCTCGCTCGGAACGCCGCAAGCGCTGGAGCACGAGGCAGGCATCCATGAGATGGGAGTCGTGCTGAAGCAGTACTGGATTGGCCTCATCGGCATTGCCGTCACGCTGGTGTTCGTGCTGCTGGCCTATATCGTACTACGGGGGGGGAGTGCAAATTACCGGGGTTAACGAAATCCTCGAGCAGGTCGCTAGCGGCGAGCTAACGCAGGCGGACGCGCAGAAGCTGCTTGGGACGCACCGCGACGAGGAACTCGGCCGTGTCAGGCACGAAACGCCAGCGCCGGAGCAGCTCTCCATCTTCACCATCATTCTGGCGCTGCTGCTGCTGCAGCTGCTCTACGATGCGCTCTTCATCTACGGGCTGCTCGAGAACTGGGACCAGACCTTCCTCTCGTTCATCATTGGCATGGCGCTGCTCACCTTCGGGCTGATGCTCGACCTCTACCGCCGCAGCTTCCTACCCGACGTGCTCGAGACCAAGCGGCGGCGCGCCAAGGTCGTGCCCAAGCTGGAGCGATAGATGGCCATCACGCGACGCACCTTCCTGAAAGGCGCACTCACGCTGGCTGGCAGCAGCCTCGGCGGGGCGCTAGCGGTACCGGCACTCAAGACGCTGCTGCCACCGCCCATCACCCGCTGCGACCCTGAGGTAGCGTACGACACACTGCTCTACAAGCGGCGGGAGCCGGGCACCTGGTACGAACCGCTCAAGGGCAAGGTGGCGCGCAAGGAGGATTTCAAGCTCAACCAGTCGGCGATGGTGACTTGGGCACCGAAGGAACTCGAGGAGGAACTGGGGAGCTGCGAGGTTGTACTGACGCTGGTCAAGCTACCGGCCGAGGAGGCAATGGCTGAGTGGGGCATATCTGATGACGGCGGCAACGCGGTAATGATGGCGTACCACACCTACAAATGCCCACATCTCTGCTGCAAGCCAGTCTTTATGGATGAGGGAGTCAGCAGCCTCAGCGGTGCGGCCTACGAGACCATGTTTCTCTGCCCGTGCCACCTGAGCCGCTTCGACCCGCTCTCGATTATCGAGGAAACTGACGAGCTGGGGCGGCAGGTGATGGTCGCCGAGCTGGTCGAGGGGCCAGCACCCTACGGGCTGCCCATCGTGCCGGTCGCCGAGCGTGACGGCGGGCTTATAGGACGGACAGACAAGCTGGAGTGGCTGAAATACTGCGGACAAGGATGAGACGCATAACAACGGCTGCAACCGCCCTCGCGCTGCTGGCGCTGGCCGGGACCGCCCGGGCCGAGACCCCGCTGCTGGAGGAGTTCATGCGCGAGTACACCTTCCTGCTAATTTTCCTCTCGCTGGTTGGCGCAGTGGCGGGCTTCGCCTTCCTGTGGGTGACCGGGGCGCTGCCGCAGGTACTGCTACAGACCTGGGGCTGGCTCGACGAGCGGTTTGCGCTGCACCGCTACGCCAGCCTGGCGCGGCGCGAGTACTACTCGGTGGTCTTCACGCTGCTGCCATCGAGCGGCCGCACCTTCCCGCAGTCGCACACCGAGCGCTACAACGTCAAGTCGGTCTGGTACTGGTATCCCTTCTACTGCCTGGGAGGACTCTCGTTCTTGGCGTTCATCATCCTGACCATCACCGGCATCTACCTCGGTTTCTACTACGTCCCTGACGGTGATTTCGTCGAGGGCGCTGACGGCGAGATGACCTCCGGAGCGTACGAGTCTATGGAACTCATCATGACCGAGGTGAGCTTTGGCTACATCATGCGTGCGGTGCACCACTGGGCGGCACACTTCATGGTCGCAGCGGTGTTCCTGCATATGATGCGGGTCTACTTCGTGGGGGCGTATCGCAACCCGCGCGAGCTGAACTGGATTCTGGGGTCCATCCTACTGATGGTGACTATTTTCTTTGGCTATACCGGCTACCTGCTGCCGTGGGACGAACTCGGTTTCGCCGCCGGCTCGATCGGCCTTGAGATGGCGACCTCCATCCCGGCCATGGGGCCGCCGATGGCGCAACTCGTCTTCGGCGGGACGCAGCTCACCGGCACCACCGTGCTGCGGATGTACTGGCTGCACGTCTTTGTGCTGCCCGCCATCGGCATCGCGCTGATGGTGCTGCACATGGCGCTGGTCTGGATACAAGGCGAGGCGGAGCCGCACTGATGGACGACGACGAAAGCCTGATTGGCGAGTACCAGCAGCAACGGCAGGCGGAAGATGCAGAGGAGCGCCTTGGTCGCGAGACCGAGTTCACCGGCCGCACCCCGCGGCAGGCGCATTCGGTGCTCGAGGCGGCGCATGTCAAGGGCGAGCCGGTCTACCCCCACGAGCTGGTGCGCGACAGCGTGCTCATCCTGTACGTCACCTCAATCCTCTTCTTCCTGGCGGCGTTCATCCCGCCGCCTCTCCACAGGGCGGCCGACCCCGCCGCCGCGACCGCCTTCCCGCCGCCGCTGCCGGACTGGTACCTGCTCTGGGCCTTCGGCTGCCTGAAGGTAGCGTGGGACATCGAGTTCACCATCCTGGGCCACCACTTCTTCCTGATGTCGGCGAAGGTGTGGGGCACGATGGTGCAGGGGCTGATTATCGGCCTGGTCGTAGCGGTGCCGTTCATCGACCGCGCGCTGGGATACCTGATTGACCCCGGTCCCAAGGAAGGCATGATGGACGTCCTCAACAGCGGCCACGCGCGCCGTCCCATCGAGGACCCCATACGCGCCGCGATTGGCGTCTGGGGCCTCGCCTTCGTAGTGATGCTCTCCGTCTTCTCCATCAACGCCAACATCACGCTCTACTACCCGACCGTCACGACCAGCGTGCTGGCGGGGGTGACACTGTGGGGGCCACTCGCCTGCGGCGGCCTGACCTACCTCTGGCTCGACCGGCAGCGCGCCGAAGGCGCCCGCCCGCAAAGTGACGAGGAAAGATTTGACCTGTATCGCAACGGGATTACCAGCCGCCGTACGCAGCGCATTTACGAGTTCAAGCTCAACCGCTGCTACCAGTGCGGCCTCTGCGACGACATCTGCCCGGTGCGCACCAACGAGGGTGAGGAGGAGCTGAACATCATCTTCAACACCTTCCAGAACGAGCACGATGGCGTCGCGATGTGGTCGTGCATCACCTGCGGTATGTGTACCGCCATCTGCCCGCAGAACATCGAATACGTGGATTACGTCCTGGAGCAGCGCGCCATGGCGCTGCAGGAGGCTTCGGCATGACCCGCACCAAACCCTACGCCCGCACCATCCCGCACCCGCTCTTCGAGCGTATGATTATCAACGACGCCATGACGCCCGACGAGGAGCCGTGGCAGCCCGAGCGGCAGCACGAATACGGCTACTTCCCAGGCTGCGTCGACTTCATGGACGTCGAAGTAAAATTCTCGCACCTGAACAAGGGCGACGCTGACCACGCCTCGATTGCCGCCGCCGCCATCCGGCTGATGAACGCCGCCGGTATCGACCCGCTCATCCTCGACATGAACTCGTTCAAATGCTGCGGCCACGACCAGCTCTGGCAAGGGCAACTGGAGGTATTTGAGGAATTGAAGGCGCACAACCTGCGCCGCATGCAGGAGAGCGGCATCCGCACCCTGGTCGTCACCTGCGCCGAAGGGTACCGCACCTTCGCAGTCGATTACGACCTGCCGGGCCACGGTATCAAGGTCGAGCACGTCACGCAGACGCTGCGCGGCCGTGGCCTCAAGTTCAAGTCGCCCGAACCGGTGCGCGTCACCTTCCACGACCCCTGCCGGCTAGGCCGCATGATGGGCGAGTATGACGCGCCGCGCGAACTGATACAGCTGGTGGAGGGAGCGGAGATGGTCGAGCTGGCCAACTCGCGCGAGAAAGCGCTCTGCTGCGGCGTCTCGTCTATGATGTACTGCAACGACGCCACCAAGGCGGTGCGGCGCAAGCGGCTCGACCAGGGAACCGACGCCGATGTCCAGATAATGCTGGGCGGCTGCCCTAAGTGCTACATGCACATGCAGTGCATGCTCAACGAGGAGCGCATGGACTCCGGCGAGCACAGCCACTCATTCGAGATGCTGGACCTGATGCAATTCCTCTCCGCCTGCCTGGTCGAGGAAGCCGCCTGATGGCGGGTATCGACCGGCAGTTCATGTCTGCTTGGAAGCAGGCCGCGACCCACGCTGGTGACAGCGAAGCGGTGCAAATCTGGACGCAGGACGGAAGCTACGGCGGCCTCGACTCGGGCAAGCTCGGTATCTGGGGCACCGTCGTCGGCGTGGACTTCGACCTCTGCATCGCCGACGGGGCGTGCATCGACGCCTGCCCGGTCGACGTATTCGAGTGGATTGACAGCCCCGGCCACGCCGCGTCCGAGCGCAAGCCGTTCATGCCGCGCGAGCCCGACTGCATCGTCTGCCGCGCCTGCGAGGAGGTCTGCCCGGTGGATGCGGTGTTCATCACCGCGCCGGACGACGTCGAGGCGGCGATGGCGGGCGAAGAGTTCGTGCCCGCCCCGGCTGTCGCAGAGGTGGGTGAAGCGGTCGCAGAGATCGAGGCGGCGGAAGCGGTGCCCGCAGCGGCTGCTGCAGCGCCGGCGTGGGAGCCGAAGCCGGACAGGTGGTACAAGCGCATGAAGGCGTCGCTCGAGGGGTTGGAGCTGCCCGATACCGGCATGGCAAAGGCAAAACCACTCTTCAAGGAAGTCCGCAAGCAGACGCTGGACTCGCTTTCGCGCGGCAAGGACTTCATAGCGCTGGTCAACAACGACAAATGCATCGGCTGCACGCAGTGCATCTACTTCTGCAACTTTGCGTCGATAGATATGATTGGGTGGGAGCTGGAAACGCGCACCGACACGTTCGAGTCGATGAAGGCGCTGATTGTCGAGGACACCTGCACCGGCTGCACCCTCTGCGTCTTCGCCTGCCCGGTCGAAGCCATCACCATGGAAGCACGGGCGTAAGTGCATGGCTGGCAGAAACGGCGGGGACGCCGAGGAGCCGGAGAATAGTGAAAGTGCCAGCCCGCCCACCGCGCCGCCCGTCAACCTGCGGCTGCGCTACGGCATCGTCGCCGTTGTCTGGCTGCTGGTGGTGGGGCTAGCCGGGATCGCCACCCGCGCCGGCGACCCCGGCTTCGGGCAGGTGTCGTTCATCCTGCTCGGCGCGCTGCTTACCTGGGTCGTGCTGCGCGCCTGGCCGCCGCCGGCGGTCGAGCCGCCGCCGGCCGATATCGTAATCGAGACGCCGCTCGACGCCCCCGAGTGGGGCATCGGCGAGAACGCCTACCGGCGGCTGACCTGGGCGACAATGATACTCGCCACCGGCTGCGTCGCCGTCTTCCTGGAGTGGCTGATACAGGCGCGCTTCGCCGCCGCGTTCGGGATGCTGCTGCTCGGCGCCGCCATCGGCGTGCTGCCGCTCGTCATCCCGGTGCGCGAGACCGAGGCGACCATCCGGCGCCTTGCGGAGCGTAAACGGCGCAAGGCGTGGCGGCGGCGCGAGCAATAGCCTAATCACCCGGCCCGCTGGCGCGCCATGCAGGAGCTGCTGGAAGAGGCACTCGCGACGCTGGTGCCGTCCGCAGAGGAGCAGGCGACTGTCGGGGCACTCTGCGAGTCGCTACTGGCGCGCGCCCGCGAGGCCGCCCCTGACGGCGTCGAGCCGCTGCTCGTCGGCTCCGTCGCGAAGGGAACCTGGCTCCCCGGTGCCGATATCGACCTGTTCCTCTGCTTCCCCGAGGGGGCGGACCTGGCGAAGGAAGGGCTGGCGCTGGCACGCGCCATACTGCCGGAAGGCGAGGAGCTGTATGCACAGCATCCCTACCTGTGCGGCAGCGTCGAGGGGCGCAACGTCGACGCGGTGCCCTGCTTCGGAATCAGCGACCCGGCGCAGCCGGCGTCGGCGGTTGACCGCACGGTATTCCACAGCGCGTGGGTGCGCGAGAATCTTTCCGACGGGCAGCGCGAAGATGTGCGACTCGCGAAGCGTTTCCTCGCCGTCGCGGGAGCATACGGCGCCGCGGCAGCCGTGGGTGGCTTCTCAGGCTACCTGGTCGAGGTACTAATCCACCGTGCCGGCGACTTCCCGGCGTTCCTGCAGGGGCTGGCGGGCTGGCGGTCGCCGGTCGCGCTGGGCGCGGTCCCTGGAGCGCCGGAGGCTGAAATCACGCTCCCCGACCCGGTCGACCCCGGCCGCAACGTCGCGGCCGGCGTGATGCGTGACGGGCTTGCGCGCGCCATCCTGGCGGCGCGGCGGTTCCTGGCGGAGCCGACACTGGAGGCATTCGTCGTCGGGGCTGAGGAGCGCAAGCCGCTCGGCTGCGTCACGACGGTCGTACTGCCGCACCCCGGCGGTGTCGAAGAGACGGCACTGCCCCACATCCAGCGTCAGGGGCGCAAGCTGGTGCGTGCGCTAGAGGCGTTCGGCGTCCTCGGCTGCCACTGCTCGCTCGGTAACGAGGCGTTTATCGTGCTTGAGACGGCGCTGGTAGATTTGCCGGACCAGCAGCTCCACCGCGGCCCGGCGGCGTGGGATGACGGGGCGCTCGAATTCCTGGCAGCCTACCCGCAGGCAGCTCTGCGTGATGGGCGCTTCTGGGCGCTGAAACCGCCGCGCCACGCCAATATCGCCAGTGCGGTGCAGGCGCTACTGCCCGCGGCGCACGTGTTGGACGAGCTTGCCGACGGGGCGGAGCCGCTGCCGCCCGCCTGACGGGAACTCAATCCCGCGGCTTGCGAGCTTTCACCAACCAGGGGCGCACGCCCCCGTCCAAGGCTGCCGCCGTCAAACCGCAGGCTGGGGCTAGGGCGTTACGCCGGGTTGGCTGACTACGCGCTCAGCCGAGGGGCTGATCGTAGCCGATGACATCGCCGGTCGGCTCGAACTTCATACGGAAGCTGAAGCCGTCAACGCTGCCAAGGTTGGCGAGGTCAGAGCCGGGTTCACCGGGGTGAACCTCGAACTTGTCACCGGGGCTCAGCTTGCCGTCGAAGTCGTTGTCCACGAAGATTACAGCCTTGCCCTCACCAGGGTAGTAGCCGTAGACTTCCGAGACCAGACCATCGCTGGCGGTGTTAGCCGTGGTGTCTAGCAGGAACCAGTGCACCGAGTTGACTGACACCTGAGGGTTGAGCTTCACTATAGTGACAATCCAGTTCCCCTGGGAGTCCTTCAGCGCTGTGGTGCTGCCGGTTGGCGCGTTCTTGGTGGTGCCACCCAGAAAACTGGATGCCCACACATACAGCACGGCGGCCAGTACGACCGTAATCGCGACCATCAGGATGACCGCAATAACGGGCGAAACCGCCTGCTCATCGTTCACAATTCTGCGTTTCATGGTTATGTCCTCCGCCCGAAGGCAGGTCCTCGCATGGTCCGTCACCCAATATATACGTTGCGTCAGCCGCTCCGACGAGCGCGCGGTGCGACCCCGGCCTCGCGCGCTTCCGCCCCGGAACCAGGAAATCCGCTCAGCCGCGCCGCAGGATGAAAGCGGCCGCGAGCGTCAGCAGCGCAGTGGTCACCGCGCCGCCCCACGCCAGCTGGTACGCCCATACCGGCATCGCCTCCTCGTCCTCCGCCACGATGGGGGGCGGGCGCACGACTACCTCGTAGGCGGCCCAAGTGGAGTTTTCCTCGCCCGCGAAGGTGACGCTGAACTCTGCCTCGCCCTCGCCCAGTTCATGCGGATCGGCCGGCGCGAGCCACCAGAAGCTCCAGCCGTCCGTCGCGGAGCCGAACTGCAGCTCATGCGCCTCGCCCTCGCCAAACACGTTCACAGCGGAGAGCGAGCCGTTGGTGGTGGTGATGGCGACGCCGGTGACCGCCCCGGGCTCACTCACTGTGAGCGAGACTTCGTAGGCGGTGCCGTGTGCATAATCGAGCGGCAGCCCCTCGACGCGGTAGGTCGCTTCGCCGAGCGCGGGAGCGACCAGCAGCAGCAGGAACAGCAGCGACAGCAGGCGCATGCTGCCGGCGCACCTCGTTCTCCTATTTAACATTCAGCAGCCGGGCTGGCGCCGGTTCAACGGTTCAGCCCGCGCTGCTCGAGCCCTTCCAGCAGCGTGCGCACCTGGGCTTCGCGCAGCCCCAGCGCGGCGGAGGCGCCCTCGATAGTGTAGCTGGGGTTCTGCATGATGTGGTGCAGCATCCGCCGCTCGTCGTAGCTGCACTCCGCCCGGCGGCTGCAGCGGCCTACCTCGCAGTTCAGCTCGCCCACCAGCGCTAGCAGCTGCTGCCGCTCGCGCTCGAGCCCTTGCAGTGAGTACCGCAAATCCTCGCCGACGCGAGCAAGCAGGTCCATGCGCGCGGTCGGCTCCATGCTGCGCGCCTCGGAGATGGCGCTCAGCACCCGCCGCTGCTCGTCGCTGAGCTGAGAGCTGTCGGAGTGAGGCGCCACCTGCTCGAGGAAAGTGCTCGGGCCGACGTCGATATGGAGCGAGACCGAGCGCGCCGAGCGGTAGACTCGCCGGTTGGGGCCGCGGTCGCTTGGCTCATCGCGCGAGGCGACGAAGCCATGCTCCTCCAGGATGCGCAGGTGCTTGACCACCGCCTGCTGGCTGACGTCGATTTCGCGCGACATCTGCAGCGTGTAGAGCTGCTCGCGCGAGAGCAGCTGCAGGATGCGGCGGCGGGTCGGGTTCTCGAGCAGGTAGAACAGCTCGTCGATGTCGGTGGATGACATGCCAACCTGTAGTTGTATACTGGGGGTTGTATAAAAGTTGTCCTCTCCGCCACACTTAAGCAGCGGCGCAGCCTGCGGGAACGATGGAATTCCGTAAGGCAACCGACGAGGAGGTTGTCGTCGCGGCAGTCGCGACACTCGAGGCACTGGGTCACGTCAACACGCAGGCCGAAATGCAGCGGCAGGTACTGGCACGGCTCCACGAAGAGGACCCGCAGTTCCGGCTCGGTGCCGAGCGGATGCGACGCATCGTTGTCCACTCCGGCCGTGTCGAGCTGGATATCTGCACCCGCTCGGTAGGCGCGGCCCCAGAGCCAGACGAGGCGGACCTGCGCCGCATGGGCATGCGCTACGACCCGGTCGTGAAGAGGTGGCGCCGCATCCGCGAGGGAGACTACCTGTCGGGGCACCACCACCATCGCGGCGAGTTTGCCGCCCCTGGAGTGCCGTGCCCTGTCTGCCGCGAGCCGCTGGCGAAGGTGCACAACGCGACCCTTTCCGGCGGCCGCGTCGCCATCGGCTTCCGCTGCCCGCTCTGCCGCTATCTCACGGGGCATCGCTGGCGTGAGCCGGCGCGCTACGGCTTCTCGCTGCGAGAGGAGTGATGCAGGTCTTCGCGCACGGCGGCATCTGTGTCTCGAACGGCGAGGGGGCAGTCTACCTGGACCCGTCACGCGGCCGTGCCGACGGGGTAGTGACGCACGCGCATTCGGACCACCTGCGGCCGCGGACGCACATGACTCCCGCAACAGCGGAGGTGATGCGAGTGCGCACCGGCAGCCGCAAGGCGCAGCTGCACGGCTACCGCGAGCCGTTCAGGGTGCGCGGCATCGAGGTCGAGTTACATGACGCCGGCCACGTCATCGGCAGCGCGATGGTCGCCGTCGATGGCGGACGCGTGCTCTACACCGGCGACTTCAATCCCTGCGGCACCATCACCGCCGGGCGTGCAGAACCCCGACCGTGCGAGACGCTGGTTATCGAGGCCACTTACGGCCGGCCGGAGCAGGTTCTCCCACCACGCTCCCGGGTAATCCGGGACCTGCAGGGATGGATGCTCGCCGTCTGCGCCAACGACGGCGGCATCGTAGGGGCCTACACGCTCGGCAAGGCGCAGGAAGTGGTCGCCGCCGCCAACGCCGCCGGGCTGCGCCCAGCGGTCTCCGACGAAGTGGGCGAGGTGTGCGACATCTACGTCGCGCACAACGTGCCGCTGGAATACGACCGCTTCAGCACGCTGACACCGGAGCAGCGCGCCGCGCCCGGCCTGCTGGTCACGTCATCCACGGCGACCAGCGGCCGCCGCCCCGACGTGGTAGTGCTGGAGCTGCGGCGGCGCGGCTTCCAGACCGCGCGCGTTTCCGGCTGGTGCGCCTTCGCGCCGTGGGCGCTGCGCGGCGTCGACGCGGGCTTCCCGATGAGCGACCATGCCGATTTTACCGGACTGATGGACTTCGTTGAAGCGTGCGCCCCGCAGCAGGTCTACACGGTCCACGGCGCGCAGCGCGAGCTGGCGCGCGAAATCGAGAAGCGGCTCGATATCCCGGCGCGGCCGCTGCCCGAGCGGGACGAGATGACGCTGGAGGAATTCACGTGAGTCCCGGCAGGCTGGTACTGGTGCGCCACGGACTCTCAACCTACAATGACCAGAACCGGTTCACCGGCTGGAAAGACGTGCCTCTCAGCGCGCAGGGCATTGCGGAGGCGGAGCAGGCGGCACCGCTGCTGCGGGAGACGCAGTTCGACATCGCCTTCACCTCGGTGCTGGTGCGTGCGCAGAAGACGCTCGACATCCTGCTCGCCGGCATCGGACAGGAGGGGCTCCCGGTCGAGCGCGACCTGGCGCTCAACGAGCGCCACTACGGCGACCTGATCGGGCAGAACAAGGCCGAGGCCGCCGAGAAGTTTGGCGCCGAACAGGTCCACCAGTGGCGCCGCAGTTTC
>JAKURS010000080.1 GCA_022449705.1 Candidatus Poseidoniia archaeon
ACTCCCGCAAAGACCGCCAGACCGCGCGAGCGGCCGCGCCATGCCGAGAGCAGCGCCAGCCGCGTGCGGTCCGGGAACTCTCGCGCGGCAGCCTGCATCCGCGATGGCCATGCACGCCAGTTCACGCCGCATCCCCCCACGCACTCTCGACATCCGACGCGGCGACGCAGCCGTCGCGCAGCAGCAGCATGCGGTCGGCGCGCGCCGCCAGCGCAGCGTCATGCGTTACCATCAGGATTGAGAGCTCGCTGTCGCCTGCGCATAATTCGTGGAACAGCTCCAAGATTTCGCGTGAAGTCGCGACGTCCAGGTTGCCGGTCGGCTCGTCGGCGAGCAGCAGCTTGCGGTCGCCGGCAATCGCGCGTGCAATCGCGGTGCGCTGCGCCTGCCCGCCCGAGAGCTCGTCGGGGCGATGCTGCGCGCGGTCAGCCAGGCCGACGCGCTCGAGTGCCGCGGTCGCGCGCTGCTCTGCTTCCGGCATCACAGCGCCAGCCAGCTCGAGCGCCAGCGTGACGTTATCGAGCGCCGACAGGTGCGGCAGCAGGTGATAATCCTGGAAAATCCAGCCGATGGTCGCGCGGCGCAGCTCAACCAGCGCGTGCGGCGGCTGCTGCCCGTAGGCGGAGCCGTTGGCGCTGACGGTGCCGGAATCGGCCGCGAGCAGCCCGCCGATGATGTTGAGCAGCGTCGACTTGCCGCAGCCCGAAGGCCCCATCAGTGCGACCAGTTCGCCCGGTGTAACCTCGAAGGTGACGCCTGTCAGCACCTCGAGCCGCGTCACACCCGCGCCAAAGCCGTGGTGCAGGTCCTTCACAGAGAGCAACGGGGCCATCGCCGGCGATTCCTGCACGAGCTATATTTAGCTTAAGCGAAGCTCTGCTCTTCGCGGCGCGGTGCCCCGGCGGAGCCGCCCAACGTGCGCTGCGTCACTTCCAGCGCGTCGGCGAATAAATCGGCCTCTTCAGCGGTGTTATACATGTAAAAGCTGGCGCGCGCCGAACCCTTGATTCCGCGCGAGTTGAACCAGGAATGGACGCAGTGCATCCCGCTGCGGATGGCGATATTGGCGCTCTCGTCAAGGTCCATCGCGATTTCGTGGCCGTCGAGTCCCGCTAGGTTGAACGAGAAGATGCCGCCGCGCCCCTCGGCTTCGGGCGGGCCGAGCAACGAAAGCCCCTCCATCCCCGCCAGCCGCTTCGTCAGCCGCTCGTTCAGCGCGACCTCGTGTGCGTGGATTGCGTCGCGGCCGACTCCGGCGACGTAGTCGGCCGCAGCGCCAGCGCCAATCATCCCGCCGTAGTTCTGCAACCCCGCCTCGAAGCAGGATGGCGGTGGCAAGAACTCGCAGCCATCGTAGGTGGAGTTGCGGACGGTCGAGCCGCCGGCAAAAGTCGGCTTCAGCGCCGCCAATGCCTCGGCCTTGCCGTAGAGCAGGCCGGTGCCGCTGGGGCCGCAGAACTTGTGCGCGCTGGCGGCCAGGAAATCGACGTCCAGTTTTTGCGCGTCTACCTCCGTGTGCGCGGCTGACTGCGCCGCGTCGAGCATTACCAGCGCGCCGGCATCATGGCAAATCTCGGCGATTTCGCGCGCCGGCAGCGTGTAGCCGTCAAGGTTGGAAGTGTGGACGAAACTCGCCAGTTTGACGTCGGGCGTCAGCGCCTCCTTCAACGCTTCCAGGTCGAAATAAACGTCATCGCGCGACGGGACGACTGCATAGCGCACGCCGGTCCGCTCGCGGAGCACGTGCCACGGTATGACGTTGGAGTTGTGCTCACGGTCGCTCGTCAGAACGGTGTCGCCGCGCTTCAGGCTCAGGCCCCAGGCGACGATGTTGATCGCTTCGGTCGTGTTGCGGGTGAAGACGATTTCGCTCGCGTCAGCGGCACCGACGAACCGCTGTAACTGCCCCCGCGCGGTCTCGTAATGCTCGGTGACGTCGAAAGCCAGCTTGTGGAGCGAGCGGCCGCCGCAAGTCGGGAAGTTGCGGTAGTAGTTGTCCATCGCCCTGAGAACGGGCTCGGGCTTCATCGGCATGCAGGCGTTGTCGAGATAGACCGGCGGGTCGTCGCCCGCCAGCACGGGGAAATCCTGCCGCATCTTCAGCGGGTCCACGGTGCGTGAAGCTGCCCGCGGTTAAGAGCTTGCGCTCCTGCGCCAGAAGAAAACACTCGCTGCACTGAGCAACACCAACAGGCCGCCCGCCAGCAGCAGCAGCGGCAGTTCCGCTTCTGCCCCGGAATCCGGCAGCGGCTCGGCAAGGTGGATGGTGATGCCGACGGGAGCACTGATGCCTTCGGGACCGGTGAGCCTCACCCAGAGCGTGTGGTTGCCTGGCTCGAGTCCGCTGTTCTCGAGCGGAACGTAGAAATGGCCATTCCGGGCGAGCAGCGTGTGCCAGCTGTCGTATAGCAGCACGTTGCGCCACTCGATGGCAGTCGCGTTGCCGGGGCCGCCTTTTAGGAAGTACAGTTCACCATCCTGCCGTACGAACCAGCGAGTGATGTTGACCTCGCTGCTGGAGTTGCCGTCGTCGTAAGTCTCGCGATGCGTGACCTGCGGCGTGGTCGGGTCGAGCGAGAGATTGATGGTCGGGTCAACCCGCTCCGCCTCCACCAACGCCGCATCCACTTCGGGAAAGCCCCAACCGTAGTCGTTGTTCGGCCGCACCGGATGCGAGAGCCAGCGGTATTCGGACGTGGATTCCAGGATTGAGCGCACCATCAACGGGCTCAGGTCGGGATTGGCCTCGTTCAGCAGCGCGATCATGCCTGCCACCATCGGCGTCGCCATGCTGGTTCCGGAGTAGGCGGCATAAGTCGCCTCGCCCGAGACAGTATCGTCGTTCTGGACCGACCAGACCGATGAGCCGATGGCGGCGATATTGGGCTTGATGTAGCCTTCGTGGGTCGGCCCCTTGCTCGAGTAGAACGCCAGTTCGCGGTCGTGCTCGGTCGCACCGACCGTGATAACATCGCGCGCCGAGCCCGGCGTCCCGATGGAGCCATAGTGGCCGGAGTTGCCGGCCGCAATCGTCAGCGCGATGCCGGCCGCCACCATCAGGTTGGCAACGTGCGTCAGCCGTTCTTCCTGCTCCTGCGTCAACTCGGACATCCAGGCGCCGCCCAGTGACATCGACGCGGCGCGGATGTTGTACTTTTCCTGATTGTCAATAGACCATTCCATCCCGCGCATCACTTCTGCAAAACTACCGCTTCCGCTGCCGCTCAGTACCTTGATGCCGACCAGCTGCGCACCCGGGGCGACACCACGGTATTCCGCGCCGTAGTATTCCTGCGAGCCCTCGCCGGTGCCGGTCGAAATACCGGCGCAGTGCGAGCCGTGGCCGTTATCATCGTAGGGCGTCGTCTCGCCGCTGCCGTCGTCGCCGCTATCGTCGAGCGCGTCATAGAAGGCGATTATTTTCTTCTGGCACGGCGGATTCGGGACGCCCTGAATAGTCGCGGCGGTGCATTCCGCGTCGTCATCCATATCGTTGATGCTCAGGTGATCGGGGTCGATGCCAGTGTCGATAATCGCGACGGTGATGCCGGTGCCGTCGAATCCCAAATCCCAAACTGTGTCAACATTGTGCTCCGGAATCGCGCCGTCAAGCAGTAGCTCCATGGGACTGTTGTGCGTCAGGAAGACGACGCCCGGCAGCGCCAGCAACCCCGGCAGACGGTCGATAGCAACCGAGCCGGCGATAATCGGCACGTGGTGGAAGCGCCAGCCGGCTTCGAAGCTGGCACCCTGCGCCAGCAACTCTTCGTCTGCGGCGGTCGGCATATGGTCAAAATCGACGAGCACCTCGACACGGCCATCTACTACGAAGCGTTGCTCGAGCAACGCCAGGTCGAGCGCGTCGTGCATGTGGTTGCGGTCGCGGTCCATCGCAGTCCACTCCCACCAGCGCGTCTCGAGCGAGCCGGGCAATGCCTCGGCCGCCGCGGTCGGCCCGAGTTCCTCGGGAAGGGTGAACGGCCCGACGCTGGAGAGAAGCAACAGCGCTGCAACAAGCAGAATACGCATACCGCCCCCGCACTCGGGCGGGACTTAAGGGTGCTGCGGTAGCGCCGCGCCAACCTGCTCCGGCACCACAACAGGCTCGCGGCAGGCAAAGTCTCGGCAGACATAGAGCGCCGGTTTGCCGTCCACCAGCGGCTTGCCG
>JAKURS010000081.1 GCA_022449705.1 Candidatus Poseidoniia archaeon
GGCGTAGGGGTTGTAGTTGCTCGCCGCCGAATCGGTGCAGCCTGCTACGGGCTCGGCGAAGGTACAGGAACCGTCATCCACTTCGGCCTCCGAATCGTAGTTCTCGGCATCGGCGTAGGTGCAACCGGCGCGGAGTTCCTCGTCCCCGGTCAGGGAGTCGAGGCATCCCGCCAGCACGGGCGTCAGGCATAGCATCAGGGCCACGAACAGGCTTTGGCGCATGTGTTTCGGACGCGATTGCCGTATATAAACACGTTTCACAACAAGATATTGAAATCTCACCCGCACGGTAGCGGAAGGCGGCCCCGCCCGGCGCTTCACTTCTCCTTCTGGAAATTCAGGCAGTACTGGTGGAAGGTGTTGCTGACCCACGCGTAGCGGTAGCCGTAGGGCGCTAGGGTAATATCATCCTGGCACCAGATTTTCTCGTCCTTCAGGATGTAGGTATCCGACAGCTCGCGCGCCAGGTCCCACGCCAGCGGGTACATGCGGCCGCGCTTCTTGACGTTCTTGGCAATCACGGTCAGGTAGGCTCCCGGCCGCAGCGCCTTGTGGACCAGTCGGTAGAGCTCCGCCAGCAGCGCGACGAACTGGTCGTAGTCCTCCAGGTTGCCCAGGTCGCGCGCGTCCTCCGAGTAGTGGACGTCCAGCCCCGCCTCCTTGCGTGTCTTCTGCGTCTCGCTGCCCTTGGCGCGCAGCATGTCCCAGTAGGGAGGCGAGGTGATTCAGTAGTCCACATCGTCAATTTCCATATCCTCCAGCTGGAAAGCGTCGCCCTGCAGCAGCCGGAAGCGGAGCTGGTGGATCTCGCCTCCGCTGACTATCAATCGGGTCTGCGCCAGCTGCGCCTCGAGCCGCTGGCGCGCGATGGTGGCGTACTTGGGCTGCAGCTCGATGCCAACGCCGGAGCGGCCGGTCTCGAGCGCCGCCAGCAGCGTGCTGCCGGTGCCGAGCATCGGGTCCAGTACGGTCATGCCGGGCTTGGTGAAAAACTCGATGAACTCACCTACCAACTCCTCAGGATACTTGGCAGGGTGGAGCTTTACGTCACTCTTGCGTGGCCGCGGCTTGTGGATGAACCAGCTCTTCTGGAACTTCAGCCAGCGGCGGGTGTCGAGCCGGTTGAGCCGGTTGCCGAGGTGGTACTTGCGCCCGTCCGTGTAGCGGACCCAGCCGTCGCCCTCTTCCTGCACGACAGGTTGCACCTCGTGGTAGTCGTACTCCCGGTCAAGGAGCAGTTCCCACGTGTCGCTGTCCGCCATCGGCTGGCGAGGGTACCGCTCGTAATACCGTTTACCCACTTTCCCGGCACAATTTACTCGACGAAGCTGGCGACGTCCGCCAGCCTCTTCTTCTCCGGCGGCTGCACTCCTAAATATCGCGCGCCGGGTCCGACGGGGTGGAACTCCGCACGGTGATTGAGAGGCTGGACCGCGAGCGGCCTGCGCTGGCGCTGCTGCTGGTGGCATTCCTGCTGCTCTCGGGCTGGATGCTTTCGCAGCCGCATGACCTGACGACGGCGGGTCACCTGAAGGATGAGGAGGGGTACTACCCCTGGGCCGAATTGTACCTCGACAGCCACTGGTCGCTGCCACTGCAGATGGCAAACGGCGACTACCGCGACGAAGAGGTGCTGACCGTCGAGAGCGGACTGCCGCCGCTACAGGTGACGTGGGAAGTGTTGGCGCTAGACCCTGACGGGCGAATGGATGACCTGGTGGTGAGTGTTGCGTTCAACGACGGCGCGCCCGCGGCAAATGCGACCGTGCGCATCCCGCGACCGCAAGGAGCCCTGGAAACCACGACCGATGCTGACGGCAGCGCAGAACTGTGGGGGCTCCCGGCTGGCAACCCACCGCTCGAGGTGCGCGCGTCGCGCGATGGCAGCAGCGTGGTCTATCGCACTCTGCTGGATGTACCACTGGGCAACGCTGCGCGCTACGGCATCACGTCACTGACGAACATCGAGTTCCTGAGCGACCGCACTCTGGGAGGATTGCTCGAAGTGCAGCTGCCGGGCGACCGCGAGGGGCTCACGGTCCGTTTCAACGGCCAGGTGCGTGGGGAGACCGACGCGCAGGGGCGGCTGGAGCTGGGTGACCTGAGAGCAAAGCACGGCACCCTGCGGGTCGAGCGGGACGGCACGGCGGTCGGCGGCGCGACCCTGCTGCTGGACGGCCGCGAGCTAGGGCAGACCAACGCGCAGGGGCAGCGCACGGCGGCGGTGGTCGAACAGGTGCGGCTGACTATCACTCTGCGGGACATACTGGGCGTGCCCATAGGCGATGCCAGCGTCGAACTGGCACGCCGCGAACCAGATGCCCCGTCGGAACTCCTTGGCGTGACCGCCGCCAGCGGCACGCTAGTCGTGGAGCGCGAGCTGGAGCTAGGGGAATACCAGCTGGAGACGCATTGGGTTATCGATGGTTATGACCCGCCACTGATGTCCGGCATCGCCGAGGGCGAGGGCGAGTACCACTATGTCAACCATTGGCCGCCTGGTCCCAGCGCGGCACTGATGCCGCTCATCCTGATTGGTGCCGAGGAGCTGTTCGGAACCCTGCTGGCGCTGATGGCGTGCGCAGCCACATATGGCCTGGCGCGCCGCTGGTTTGGCTGGCGCATAGCGTGGCTGGCGACTGCCTTCACGCTCGCCAACGCCACCGTCTTGCTCCTGTGGTTCGGCCAGTGGATGGGCGACCTGGCCGCCGTATCCTTTGCGCTGCCGGGACTCTGGCTGGTCGTCGAGGCAGCACACCGCGGCCGGCGGGAGGGCGCCAGCCGGGCGGTACTGCTGCTGGCGCTCGCGGGCGGTGTGCTGTTCGGGCTGGGAGTGACGATGCGCTACACCACGGTGGTGATGTGCGGTGCGCCGTACCTCTATATCGGCTGGCTCAACCTGCCTGCGGGCAGGACGCGAGACTTCCTGCAGCGACTGCGCACAGCGCTGGCGTGGCCGGCGGTGCGCGACCCGCTGCTGCAGGCCGGAGCGCTGACCGTGGGGCTGCTGCTGGTTGGCATCCCGCTTGCAGCCTACAACGCGCACTACTTCGGCGGGCCGTTCAACTCCGGCTACCAGTCGCGCAACCTGCTCGAGGTTTCGGGCGACAGCGACAACCTGACGGTAGAGACGCACGAGGCGTCACAGTCGATGTGGGAAGGTTACGTTGCGCTGGGTGAGCAGGAGCGCGAAAACCTGCCGCAGGTTGCCAAGTTCGTCGCCGTCTTCTTCCCGGCGCTGCTATGCGCGCTGCCGGGCGCGTGGGCGCTGCGGCGCCAGCCTGCTGCGGGCGTCGCACTGGGGTGGTGGCTCGGCTCCATCAGTGCCATCTACCTGACGCAAGGGTGGGTACTCGCCAATACCTTCACCGACATCCGCTACTACCTGCCGCTAGCACCTCCGGCCGGAATCCTGGCGGCGGCCGGACTGGCGCGGATTTCCGGCTCGCTGGAGCTGGGCAAGTGGCTGGCGCTGGCGGCCGCGGCGCTGATCGTCGCCTCCGGCGCGACTGCATTCCTCGATGTCGAAGCGGAACTGCAGCAGCGCTGGACAAGCGGTCCACAGCAACAGCCAGCGACCGAGGTGACTATATTCCAGCTTGACACTATGCCAGAGCAGTTCCTCAACCGGCGCGTCCATGTTGGAGCCGCCGAGGTGGTCGAACTGCGCGGCTCCGGCGCGGCACTGCTACGCGACCCGGTCGAGCACAACGCCACGGTCATGCTTGTTTTCGGCCAGCACTCGGTCGCGCTCGAGCCGGGCGAACGCATCAGCCTGTTCGCACAGTTCCGCGCCGACCAGCATCCGGAGAACGACTTCGCGCTGTTCCTGCAGAGCGCCAATGACCTGGAACACCTGCAGGGCCCAAATGGTGAGCAGCCGCTGGCGCAGCAGCACCAGCCACCACAGCCGCCACCGGGACAGACGCGCGGACCTAAGAGCCTCGACAGGAGCTTACCGCAGAGCACGCTGATATCGCAGAGTTAAGGGAATATTTAGTGCGTTTTCTCTCCAGCCTCTGCGC
>JAKURS010000082.1 GCA_022449705.1 Candidatus Poseidoniia archaeon
CCTTGCAGCGGCGGACACGTTCCGTGCCGGCGCTATCGAGCAGCTGGAGGTTCATGCCAACAAGCTAGGGTGCAAGTTCATCGCGCACCAGGCGGGTGGCGACCCGGCGGCGGTCGCGTTCGATGCGATCGCGCACGCCCGGGCGAAGCATCGCGACGTGGTGCTGATAGACACCGCGGGGCGGATGCAGACCAACACCAACCTGATGGACGAGATGGCCAAAATCCAGCGCGTCGCGAAGCCCAATCTGATAATGTTCGTCGGCGACGCGCTCGCCGGCAACGACGCGGTCGAGCAGGCACGGCAGTTCCACGCCACGGTCGGCATCGACGCGGTCATCCTGACCAAGCTGGACGTCGATGCCAAGGGGGGCGCCGCGCTCTCCATCGCGAGCGCCATCGGCCGCCCCATCGCCTTCGTCGGTATCGGGCAGGACTACGAGGACCTTATGCCGTTCGACGCGGCGTGGGTCGTCGAGCGGATATTCGCCGCATGATAATCTACGAGGTCAACCTCATCGTCGAGCCCGACGTTGCCGATGAATACGCGGCGTGGCTGCGACCGCATATCGCACACATCCTCGAAATCGACGGTTTCCTCGGCGCCGAGTGGCTCGAGCGCGATACGGCGACCGACGGCAGCGACGCCGGCAAGGTGCGCTGGACTATCCACTACCGGTTGCGCGACCGCGCTGCACTTGAGGTATACCAGCGCGACCACGCACCTGCATTGATTAGGGAGGGGCTGGACAAGTTCGGAGAGCATCTAACGGCGACGCGACGGGTGCTGGAACCAGGAGAAAATCTTCAGCCCCAGCCAAAGTAAGGGTAGCGAATTATGTTGCGCAGCGTACGCGCAATCGGACGCCGCTTACCGAGCCCGCCGGGTGTCACTCCCAGGAACAGGTCTGCAAAGATTTCACACGTCTGCCGGTCGCGGGTGCCATAGTAGACCATCCGTTCCGGGAATTTCAGTGCCAGTTTGGCGAAGAAAGAGAGGTCCTTCAGTTCTTGCCCGAAAGCGCGGTACCATGCTCGGTGGTAGCTGTCGAGCGCCCGCTGAGAAAAGTCGCCGCTCGCCAGCGCCTGCTGGATGGTCTCGACCGCCAGCTTGCCAGCGTGCATGCCGTAGTAGATGCCCTCGCCCGAGAGCGGCGAGACCATCCCTGCCGAGTCGCCGACAATCAGCGTCCGCTCCATCGTAGTCGCGCGCAGCGGGCCGCTGAGCGGCAGCGGTGCGCCCTTCACTGGCGGGTCAGGGTCATCCTTGGGGAAGTAACCATCCTTGCGCAGCAGTTCCAGGTACCCCTTCCAGATTTCGCGCACGTTGATGGACTTGATGGTGCGGTTGTAGCCGCCGAAACCGATGTTCAGGCTTGTGTCCTTGGGAAAGACCCAGCCGTAGCCCTCGATGCCGGCCGGCCGGAAGTGGACCAGCAGCGATCGCTTCTGGCCGTACGCCCGTTCCATGAACTCACGGCCGACATAGGGCTCCCACATCAGTGCAGTACCAATTTCACTATCATTCCATGGTTTCACTCCCCGAGTTTCGCGCATCATCTGCGCCAGTTTGTCATTAGGACCCATTGCACCTATGGCCATCTGCGCCCGGAGGTCGCCCTTGGTCGTTGAGACCGTAACGCCGCCGTTGAACCGGACGTCGCTGACCCTGGTCTTGGTGAATATCTCGGCACCGGCCTCGCGCGCCGCCTCCAGCAGTGCATTGTCGAACACCTCGCGCCGGATGTTCCAAGGGGTGTTGGATCCGAAGTCAAAGTCGATGCGGTATTTCATCGACGGCGAGTAGAGTTGCACGTCGTGCGAGGGGCACTCGATGATTGGTTCGATCCAGGGCGCCAGTTCGGGCAGTTCGCTCAGGACACGTGGTGTCAGCAGCCCGCCGCACGCCTTGTCGCGCGGGAACTTGGCACGGTCAACCAGCGCGACCCGCAGTCCCGCCTTTGCGGCGTAAAAGGCGGTGGTAGCACCGCTTGGCCCGCCTCCACAGACGACGACGTCGTATTCACTCACGACTCGCGCACCCAGTCACGGTAGGGTGCGTGCGCCGCCTCCCACGGCAGCGCGACGATGGCAGGCAGCGAGTAGGGGTGGTTTTCCTTGATGAACTGCTCCAGCTGTGGCCATTTGTCACGACCGCACTTCAGCAGCAGCAGGTGCTCGGTGTCGTCGCGCAGCTCGCCCTCCCAGCGGTACATTGTGCGCACCGGCCAGAAGTTGATGCACGCTGCAAGGCCTGCTTCGAGCGCGCCGCGCGCCAGTTTTTCGGCAGTCGCCTCGTCGGGAGCAGTGGTGTAGACGGTAAGCGCCACGCGCGACGCATCCGGGGATGCTTAAATAGGCCCCCTTTCGTGGCGCGCAGCCCCTGTGAATAATGAGGACTGCGGTCCGAAGGAGGAAGCATGGCAAACCCGATTTACGTAACCTATGAGGCTCCCAAAGAGCTGAGCGAGAAGGCGTACCTGGCCGTCGAGGCCGCACGCGACACCGGCAAGATTCACAAAGGCGCCAACGAGGTGACCAAGCGGGTCGAGCGCAGCCAGGCCAAGCTGGTCGTGATGGCGCTCGACATCAGTCCGCCCGAAATCCTGGCGCACATGCCGATGCTCTGCGCCGAGAAGGATATCCCCTACACCTACGTCCCCTCGAAGGAGGAGCTGGGCAAGGCGTCCGGACTCAAGGTGCCGACCGCCGCGGTTGCGGTCTCCGATATTGGCAAGAAGAAGGCGTCGCTGACCGAAGTCACGAAGGCGATCGCCTCAGCGCAGAAGGCATGATCGAGGGCATCCCGGCACAGGTGGTTGAGGTGCTGGGCCGTACCGGCATGCGCGGCGAGGCCAGTTCGGTCAAGGTGCGCGTGCTCGACGGTGATGACCGCGGTCGCATCATTCGCCGCAACGTGCTGGGACCAATCGAGGTGGGCGACATGCTGCTGCTGATGGACTCCTCGCGCGAAGCGAAAGCCTTGGACCGCAAGAGGTAAGCATGGCTGAACTGCGAAACTGTTCTTTCTGCGGCAAGCGTATCCTGCCTGGAACAGGTATGCTCTATGTGCGCAAGACCGGCCAGACCATGGACTTCTGCAGTTCCAAGTGCCGCAAGAACCTGGTCGAGCTGAAGCGCGTTCCGGGGCGCACCGGGTGGACCGGGAAGTCCCGCAAAGCGAAGAAATGAGCGAGCGCACCTTCGTCATGCTCAAACCGGACGCGGTCCGGCGCGGCTTGGCCGGGCGCATCCTGCAGCGCTTGGAGGATGCGGGCCTCCGGATGGTCGCGAAACAGCGGCTCGACGTGAACGAGGCGCAGTCCGGGGCGCTCTACGCCGAACACGAGGGCAAGCTGTTCTACGACAGCCTGCTCACCTACGTCCATTCCGGGCCGGTCATCGCGACCGTCTGGGAAGGGCCGGGGGCAGTCGCGCTGGTGCGCAAGCTGATTGGCGCGACCAATCCAGCCGAGGCGGCGCCCGGGACCATCCGCGGCGACTTCGGGCTGGCGATAGATGAGAACGTGGTCCATGGTTCCGACTCGGTGCAGAGCGCGGAACGCGAAATCCCGATTTTCTTTCCCGGACTGGACTAGCTTTTTACGGCTCCGGGCATCAGCGGGCGATGACCTCCCCGCAGGAACTCAACATCGCGGTGCTGCGCATTGAGGGCACCAACTGCGAGGACGAGGCTGCAGCAGCCTTCAGCCAGCTCGGCTGCAACACTGAGCAGGTGCACCTGAAGCAGCTGCTGGGCGAGGCAAAGCCGCACCGCAAACTGGCTGACTACGACGCGCTCTTCCTGCCGGGCGGATTCTCCGCCGGGGACTACGTGCGTGCCGGC
>JAKURS010000083.1 GCA_022449705.1 Candidatus Poseidoniia archaeon
TCGAGATTCGGAGTCGTGGTAATGGCAGACAACGTCACGCTGGCCAACCTCACAATTTCAAACACCACGGATACTAATGTCCTGTTGATTAACCAGACTGGCGCGCGTCTGGAAAATGTGACCGCAAGTTCCCTGAAAATCGAGGGAGCTGGAGACCACATCCTAAGGCACAGCGACATTACCTTTATCCAGCTGAGCGGAAGCACGACCGGCAACCGGGCGCTCGACACAACCTTTGGCACCATCGGCTGCCAGCCGGGCAGCAGCCTCGCCATCGAGTACCGGCTCACCGTGGAGCTGCGCACCGTCAAAGGCAATGGCAGCGGGCTTGATGTTGAGCTCCTCGAGGGCGGAGCGGTGTTCTACGCGACGTCCGCTTTCGGGGGGAGCGACGCGCGGTCGGATGGCGCGGGTCGCCTGCCGGAGCAGGTTGTCGCGGGGCTGCTCTACAACGGCAGCTCGACGCCCGAACAGGTCCTGACGACGGTCAGGGTCCAGTTCAACGGCCTGCAGGAGTCCAGCTTCATCGTCTCGCAGGACTCGCTCGAGCGGGTCTGGCTCAACCTGCCGCCGCAGGTGAGTATCAAGGGCGTCAGCCCCAGCCCTGCTATCCGGGGCGACTTGCAGCAGCCGGTCGATGGAGCGACGCTGGCGTGGTGGCCGCTGGACGAAGGTAGCGGCACCACCAGTGCTGACGGCAGCGGCAACGGCCACAACCTGACCTTCGGGCTGACCCCGTCCTGGGCCGCAGGCCATGACGGCAGCGCGGTCCTGTTCGATGGCCAGTACATCTATCTCGAAGGTCCGCGGCTCAGCCTGACCACGATGACTATCGAGCTCTGGTTCAACACCATTGGCAGCAATGGCACGCTGCTCTCGGACAAGGGTGGCGGCACGACTTGGAACCACCACATCTACCTGCTAGACGGTGAGCCGCGCTTCGAGCACACCCAGAATCTGGGCGGCACAGTTTTTTCACTGGCTGATGGAACACAGTTCAACGACGGCTCCTGGCATCATCTAGCGGTCGTTCGTAGCCACGTCGAAACCAGCCTGTGGGTCGACGGCGCGCTGCGGGCATCCAGCCCCTCCGCGACGCCCGACCTCTCGCCGCCCGACACCCGACTTCGCATGTCGCCAGATGGGGGTAATGCGTATGCCGGTATGCTTGACTCAGTGCGCCTCTCGTCCGTCGCGCGTCATTCCGGGGATTTCCTTATCGGGGGCGGTACGGTTATCCTCCTCGGGCAGGCGAGCGATTCCGATGGCTCCGTGACCAACTGGAGCTGGTACTCCTCGGAGGACGGGCTGCTTGGGTACGGTGCGCGCCTCGAAATCGGGGTTGACAGCCTGAGCCCCGCCATCCATTCCATCACGTTGCAGGTCATTGACAGCAACAACAGCGCCTCGCAGGACAGCACCAGCCTGATCGTGATGCAGCGCCCGGGCGCGGTCATCCTGGAAGCACCGTCGCTGGTACAGGAAGGCACGCCGGTCAACCTCTCCGGCAACGCGACGGGTGGGATGCTCCTCACCGCCTGGGAGTGGTGGTCCGACCGCGACGGCCTGCTCGGCAGCGCAGCTGCAATCCAGCTCTCCACGCTCTCGAACGGCACCCACAATCTGACGCTGCGAGTGCAGTCGTCCAACGGACTCTGGAGCGAGAACGCCACGGCCGTGCTTCTGGTCAACGGCCGGCCGCGACTCTACAACGCTTCGCTCTCGACCCTCTCGCTTGACCGGACTAGCACCCTTACGCTGGAGGCGGACGCGCTGGACGATATGGATTCCGGCGAACAGCTGCTCCTGAACGCCAGCTACCGATTGGACGGCACGGGCAGCTGGGAAACGGAATATCTCTCGCCACCCGTCTGGGAGGCGGGACGGGCGGCATTCACCTTCGCGCCCGCCCTCGACGCCAGCCCCGGCAGCTACGAGTTCCGGGTCCAGGCGCTGGACTCTCACAGCGGCACCTCAGGCTGGCTGGCGCTGCCACAGCCAGTAGAGCTGGTCAACCTCCCACCGCAGGTCTCCGCCTCGCAGACGCCGGCAATGGTCGTCAGCTCTGATGGCGGGGTACTCCAATTCGAGGCCACGTTTGACGACCCCGACGGCACGGTGCAGCAGCTCCAGTGGGTCTCGAGCCTCGACGGTCTGCTCTCGACTAACGCCAGCTTCACGGTCGATGCCTCCAGCCTCAGCGCTGGCAACCACACCATCACGCTGCGCGTGCAGGACAACGACGGTGTGTGGAGCGAGACCAGCTTCACGCTCGAGGTCAGGCCGGCCGCTGCGCCGGAGACTTTCCTTGACAACCCCGGCGACCTGCTGATTGTCGCTGCCGCGCTATTGCTGGGTGCGGTGCTGGTCGGTGGCGGGATGCTGCTCCGCTCGCGCATCCAGGCGGCCGAGCCGCAGCAGGTGACCCGGATTATCAACATCCAGGACTCGGTCTCGCCCGCCGGTGGCGGGCACCCACCCTATCGGGTTGAGGAGCTCTACCTGATTTACAACGACGGTCGGCTAATCACTGGGCAGTCCCTTGAGGAGACGGCGATCGACCAGGACATTATGGGCAGCATGCTCACCGCCATCAACGATTTCGTCCAGGATTCGTTCCGGGCGGCGGGGGAACTTGGGTCGATTGACTACGGCGACAATCGCATCCTGATTGAGCGTGGCCAGCAGGCGGTGCTGGCCGCGGTGGTCTTTGGCGAGGAGACCCGCGAACTCCGTTCGCAAGTGGCGAACGCCCTGCGGCAGGTGGAGAGCCGTTTCAGCAGCGAGCTCACAGGCTGGAATGGCGACGTCGACCTGCTCTCGGGAACACGCGATATTCTGCAACCGCTGCTCGATGCTACGCGCGAAGTCAGCCGCGAAATGATTGACGAGTACATCGCACTCCAGAAGGTCGGCCTGCGCGCCGGCTGGGAGCATGTCGCGGGCCACGTCAGGGTACAGGTGGCGGTGCGCAACCACGATTCGCAACCACTTACCGAAGTACACCTGAAGCTGGAGCGCACTGCATCACTGCTCGAGCTGGTCGCCGTACAGCCGGAAACGGAGCAGACCGGCAGCGGCGTGCACCTGGGTGAAATCGAACCGCACGGCAGCCGTGAGTTGCTGCTCTACTTCGAGCCGCGCGGCGAGGGCCCGGCCTCACTGGCGCTGCGGCTTGACTACCATGATTCCGAAGGCCGCAGCGCCGGCGTCACGATGACGGTCTTCGCCGACGCCGAGGTCCTCCACGAGGACGACCCGCCCGACGGCAGCGCGCTGCAGCGGTTGCTGGAGGAAACCGGGCCTATCGAGGTCGCCTCCGCCGAGCAGGTCCCGGTGGCGGAGGCAGAGGTTGTCGCGGAACCGGTTGCCGGGACAGAGGACACTGAAGAATCTGAACCGGCAGACGTGGCTGAAGAATCCACTGCCGGGCCCGGCAAGGGCAAGCAGCCAGCTGATGAGGATGACGGGTCCGATGGGATGGATGACCTGCTCGCTAAACTGAAGGAACTGGACGATTAAATCAGGCAAATTGGTGCGGGTGCCGGGAATTTTTTGAAAATTTACCCGTAAATTTCAGATTTTTGTACCTTCTGTAAGTATTGGCACGATTCCCCGTATGTCGAGGTTTACAGAAGATAGAACCACAACCGCTTATTTATAACGATTAATAGCGGCGGCGTGGTCGAACCAATCGAGGGGGTAGCCGTAGCCGCCAGGGTTGGG
>JAKURS010000084.1 GCA_022449705.1 Candidatus Poseidoniia archaeon
GGTCATCATATGGATCAAAAACATCTCCGAAATAGATTGTAGCTGCCGTGGTCCAAATATAGCAATCTCCTAAATTGTTCTGGCCGTAGTCGGAATCAATCCCGTCACTGGCCACAGGAAAATTTGTGGTAAAGACGAATTTCTTGATTTGGACACTAACAACACCTGGACCGTCCAGGGTTCCATATTCTTCACCGATCGGTGGTTCCTGCGGAAAGGCTTCGCCAGCTGCTGTGTTATCTATTATGAAATATTCCCTCCTAAGTAACGAGAGTTCACCATTTTTTAGGCCAAGGTGTTCCTGTTTGTGTCCTAGGTCCTCAACTGGGCCTTTTGTCACGCTACTTGCGTTGAGGGCACTGAGCTCGTTGTTAAAGGAAAACGGCCTTGCTGAAGCATATTCGAGAAAGTTTTCAGCATCCATATAAAAAACGTCGACGTCTCCTGAACCTTCTACCTTAATTTCCCATTCTAATGTGGCAAAATCTCCACTTATAACGGCATAATGATTTGGTTTGATTTGTAAATAGGTGTCTTTTTGCAGTTCGAACGGACCTCTGCTTATTTGACGTTCAACAGCCTCCTTGGGCACTAAAAAAGCAATTATTACGCCTAAGGCACTAGTTATTACTATGAACCCCACCAAACCTACGGCTATTTTCTTTAGTAAGTTCATCGAACCCCGACCTAGCTGCGTTGCAGCAAAGTTATTTGTTCTTAAAAAAGTAATGATGGATTAAATCCCATTCCACAACCGTCTTAACCACCGCGCTGCGGTGCCGCGTCGTGGACCCTCTCAAGAGCATCGAGCGTGCCTTCACGACCCACATCGGGCCGGACGCGGTCGCGCGGCTGATGGCGACCGTCGCGCCGCTGCCGGTCATCCTGATTGCCGGCGACCAGCTGACCGGAAAGTCGACGCAGGCGCGGACACTGGCGGGCCACTACGGCGGGGTCTGCCGCTCTGTCGGTGGGCTCTTCCGCAAGGCGGCCGCCCGCCGCGGTATCTCGGTCGCCGAGCAGGCGCGGCGGCTGCTGACCAAACGCGGGGTTGACGTCGAGATTGACTACGCCACCTGCGAGTGGATTGGCGGTGCAGGCCTCGACAGCAGTATGGCGGTCATCGAGGGAAGGCAGCCGGGCTGGCTGGGGGTGTTCATGTCCTCCCTGGGCAAGGGAAACATGGCGCGGCTCTACTTCCACTGCTCGCGCCGCGAGCAGGTGCTGCGGTTCCTGAAGCGCGAGCTGGGCGAGGACGCCTGCCGGCTGGCACGCGACACGCTGCCGCCCGGTGAGCCGGAAACGCTGGAGGTGCTGTGCGAGGCGGTCACGGCTCTGAAGCTGGAGGGGGCGGCCGACGCGGCGGCGCAGCTGCGCGATAACGCGCGCCGCGACGAGGACGACAGGCAGCGCTACCTCGAGCTCTACGGTTTCGACTACCGCGATACTGACGGCTACGACCTCGTCGTGGATACCGACGGTAAAGGCCCGGGGGAAGTGCGCGACGAAATCCTGCAGCGGCTGGCGCAGCTAGCGCCGCTCTGGGCAACGCTTTAGAGCAGGAGCAACTGCGCGCCGTGGACCTCTCCTCTAACGAGCGGAAAGTGCTGCGTGCGCTTGCCGGGGGGCCGCTGGCGCCGCCCGTCGCCGCGGAGTCGGCTGGCCTCGGAGAGCAGGAAGCGGTCTCGGCCGCCTCCTGGCTGCGCACCAAGGGGCTGGCCGGAATCGAGGAGGCGATGACCGAGATGGTCGGCCTGAACGACGAAGGGCTGCGCTACGCCGAATCGGGATTGCCGGAACGGCGTGCGGTGGCGTGGCTGGCGGAGCAGGGGCCGGCGACGGTCGAACAGCTTGCCGCGGGGCCGCTGACCGCCGACGAGGCGCACATCGTCATCGGCTGGCTGCGGCGCAAACGGTGGGCCACGCTGGGGAAGGGCGAGGGCGGCATCCTGCTGAAGCCGACTGGTGACGCGCCGGAAGGAGCTGACGAGCCGCTGCTGCGGCAACTGGCTTCGGGGGCGCAGCCGATCGATAGCCTGGAACCGGAGGCGCTGAAACTGCTGCAGGGACGGCAGATTCTCCAGCGCAGCCAGCAGGTCGCGCGCACGTTCTCGCTGACTGACGCTGGCCGCGCGGTACTGGTGGAGCTGGGAGATGACGAGCTGCTGGGCGAAGTGACGCCGGAGATGTTGCAGTCGGGCGCATGGCGCAAAGGGCGCTTCCAGCGCTACTCGCTTGAGACGCAGGCGGAGCCCGCGCAGCAGGCGACGCTGCACCCGCTAACCAAATTCACCGAGGAAATTCGCGGGATTTTCCTGCAGATGGGGTTCACCGAAATCGAGGGCGACTACGTCGAGTCGGCGTTCTGGAACATGGACGCGCTCTTCATCCCGCAGGACCACCCGGCGCGCGAGCTGCAGGACACGCTCTACCTAGACGACCCCAAGTCGTTCCTGCTCGACGACGAAGCTGCCGTGGAAGCAGTGAAGGCAGTCCATGAGACCGGCGGTGACACCGGCTCGACCGGCTGGCGCTACGACTGGTCGCGCGAGGTGGCGCAGCAGGCGCTGCTGCGGACGCACACGACGGTCAACACCATCCGCTACCTGTCGGAACATCCCGAGCCGCCGGTGCGGGTCTTCGCCGTTGGGCGCGTCTTCCGGCGCGAGGCGCTGGACGCGACGCACCTGCCGGAGTTCACGCAGGTCGAAGGCATCATCATGGAGGAGGAGGCGAGCTTCGGGATGCTGATTGGCGTGCTGAAGGAGTTCTACCGCCGCATGGGCTTCCCTGACGTGCGCGTGCGCCCCGCCTATTTCCCTTACACCGAACCATCGATGGAGGTCGAAGTAAAATTCGGCGACAGCTGGCTCGAGCTGGGCGGCTCCGGCATCTTCCGCCCCGAAGTAACGGCGCCCTTCGGCATCGATACACCGGTGCTGGCGTGGGGACTCGGCCTGGAGCGGCTGGCGATGCTACGGCTTGGCCTGAAGGATATCCGCATGCTCTACCAATCCGACCTGGAGTGGCTGAAGACTGCGCGCTGAATAAGGCGCGTGGGAAAGTATGTAATCCTTAAATCGCCCAGAGAGTAGCGCCGCCGCCATGGCCAAGCGGGACTACTATGAAGTGCTCGGCGTCAGCCGGAACGCGTCCAAGGCGGAAGTCAAGAAAGCGTACCGCAAGCTGGCGCGCAAGTTCCACCCCGACGCCAATCCCGAAAACCAGGCTGAGGCCGAGGAGAAATTCAAGGAAATCTCCGAAGCCTATGAGGTGCTGGCCGACGAGGAGAAGCGACCGCGCTACGACCGCTCCGGCCACGAGGGGGTCAACTTTGGAGGTGGCGGCTTCTCGTGGGACGACTTCACGCACCAGGGCGATATTTCCGACATTTTTGGCCAGCTATTCGGCGGCGGTAGCGGCGGCGGGATGGGCGACATCTTCTCGCAGTTCTTCGGCGGGGGCGCCCGGCAGCGCGGCCCGCGCAACCGCGGCGCGGACCTGCGCTACGACCTGACGCTGAGCCTCGAGCAGGCGTATAACGGCCTGGAGCAGGAAGTGACCATCCCGCGCGACGAACCGTGCGGCGACTGCTCCGGCAGCGGCGCCGCCAAGGGGGGGCGTTCGGTGACCTGCAGCCAGTGCGGCGGTCGCGGGATGGTGCAGCACGTCCAGCGGCGCGGCTTC
>JAKURS010000085.1 GCA_022449705.1 Candidatus Poseidoniia archaeon
GATACCTGCTTGTTGCGGTTGTCAAACGACCCTGCGCAGCCGACGTAGAAGAGATATTCGGCCGGCTCGCCCACCTTCAGCTCCAGCCCCTCAGCCCAGTCGCCGCGCGTGTGCGCACCAAAACCCCACGGGTTGGAGTTGCGCTCAAGGTTTTCCAAGACGCCCTGCAGCTCCTCCGGAAATTTTGCTGCTTCCATCACCAGGTGCCGCCGCGCGTCGGTCAGCTTCGGCACGTGCTCAATATGCACGGGGCAGGCGTCCACACACGCAAAGCAGGTTGTGCAGGCCCAGATGGCTTCCTCCGAGAAGCGGTCAATCAGGCTTTCCGCGGGCGTTTCGCCAGCGAGCAGCTGCCGTCCGTGCTCCCAGCCGTAATCCTTGACGTCGAAGATAATCTGCATCGGGTTGAGCCCCTTGCCGCTCGCGAACGCCGGGCAAACATCCTGGCACCTGGCGCAGGCAGTACAGGCCCAGCCGTCGGAGAGCTGGCGCCAAGTAAAATCCGCATACTGACTGGCGCCCAGCACCAAGTTTTCGATGTTAAGCTCGTCGGTACTGACCGCGCGGCCATTCGCGGCCATCTGCAGCGGCTGCTGCTTCCCGAGCGGGGCGTGGTCCTGGAACAGTACATTGGGAATCGTCCCGAGCAGGTGCGAATGCTTGGTCTGTGGGATTTCGATCAGGAAGCCGCCGATGAGCAGCATATGCAGCCAGAAGCTAGCGTCAACCACCGCCTGCAACGTGGCTGTGTCCATGCCGGCCATGAAGCCGGCGAAGAGCGCGCCGATCGGCTCCCAGCCGCTGCGCTCTGTTAGCGTCCCCTCGGGACCTAACATCGCCGCTCCCTCGAGCAGGAACGCGGTCAGAATGATGCCCATGATAGCGAGCAGAATAATCTCGCCCTCGATGCTCGCGCCGCGGAGCTTGGCGGGTCGTAGCACCACGCGCCGGTAGAGCGCGATGGTAATGCCTATGCCAGCCAGCAGGTAGCCAATATCGACCACAAGGTTCCAGAAATCTTTTAAATATATTTTTTCGAGAAAATTTCCAAGTATACCGCCAGTACCCAGGTCCAATACGTCGGTCACCAGCAGCAGGAAGCCCCAGAAAATCAGTGCGTGCGCGCCGCCCGCCAGCCGGTCCTCGACCACCTTGCGCTGGCCGAACCAGTCACGCAGGAATTCGCGCAGCCGGACCGGCCACGCGTTGAAGCGGTCATCCGGCTTCCCAAGCCGGATGAGCCGCACTACGTAGCCCACCTGCCACGCGTGCGCGCCGACTGCGACAGCGGCCCACGCCCCGAGCAGCCAGTACCACTCGATTCCGAAGTAGGGGTGGAAGGGGTCCATGGCCTTGCCGGCATGACCCGCCGACCGTTAAAACCCTGTCAGTCCCGCGCCAGTTGCACCGTCACCTGCAGCTCCTGCCCGTCCTCGGCGCCCAGCAGGCCACGCAGGTAGTGCGGCGAAATCAGTTCGATGACACGTCGGTAATGCGTGCGTTTGGGAGTGATGAGCGCGCACTGCGACTCGCTGCGGCTGCTGTTGCTGACGCTGGCGGGGAAGAGCCAGGCCCGCCCGAAGGTGCGCTCCGCCTCGGAGAAGCCCTCGACCAGTTCCCCTTCAGCGGCGCGAATTGCCTCCAGCTCGGGCGTCCCTGCCTCGCCAACGCGCAGGTTCAGCGTGCCTTCATACGGCGTCCAGCCCAGCAGGGCTTCGAACTGCGCCGTGTAGCCGTCGCGCGAGATGTAGTAGCCCCCCTCGCCGAGGCCGGTTTCGAGCACGCCCGCTAGGTTGACTTCGGGCTGCGCGTCAAATATCAGTCTGTAGTCCGCGAACTCGCGCCCCAGCAGGTCGCGCGCAGGCTGCCGCAATCGCACCATTTGCCCGCCACGTACCAGCCGCCGCTCGAGCAGCCCACGGTCGGCCAGCTCAAGCAGGTAGCGCGCGCCAGATTGCTGGGTGACGCCGAGTTCCTCGGCAAGCTGGCCAGAGGAGACATGCACCGGCCGCCGTACGCCGCCACGCAGCGCGAGCCATTTCAGCGCCGCCAGCAGGGCTGGTTTCATCTACCACCTTTGAAGTAGCGCTCCAGCTCCGCCTTCTGCTCGGGCGTCACGCTCTCCATCGCCTGGCGGGACTGGTCCATCAGCTCGCGCATCACCAGCCCGTACATGACGGGGAGCGTTGCCGCGCTGCTCGAGCGCGCTTCGTATTCGGCGCGCGCTGCATCACGCTGCGTACGCAGCTTGTCAGCGATCATCTCACCCTCGCCCAGTCCTTGGCATGCCTGGTCGACAACGAAGTACTTCTCGCCGTTGAAGCCAAGCGGGTACGCTTGGCAGTTGAGCGGCAGGTCCGTGTAGAGGCCGCAGTCCTTTGACTCCGCGTCGTAGACCGGGCAGCCCCGTTCCTTCCCTTCCGAGGGCTTCAGCACCAGCCGCGGGAAACCGGAGCTGGTTTCGAGCCCGAGGTGCGTTACCAGTCGCCCCAGTTCACCATTGGCTTGCCAGCGCAACAGGTCCTGCAGGGTGACGGGAACACCGTTGACGCTGGAGCAGTACTGCCCGCAACGGACGCAGTTGTAGATAAATTTAGGAGCTTCTTTTTTCTTTTTGTTAGGCATAGAAATACCAGTTTTTGAGTAGTAGGCTGAGTGTGGTTAATAACTGTGTTCCTCTAATTTTAATATATCGTTGAGGCGAAAAATGCACTTGATTTTCAATCCTACGCGTAGGGCAATAGAATCCTTTTAATACCCCTTTTGTTAGCGGGGACGGTGTGATTACCATGCAATCAGCAAAATATCAAGTGATGGCTCTCGCCATGTTCCTTACGGTCAGTGCTTTCACCGGCTGTCTGGGAGATGATGAAGAGGAAGATGTAACGAAAACGACAGTAATGATTGGGTTCCTGAACCCTCTCACTGGCCCTCTGGAGCCAGATGCACCTGGATTCACCTGGGCTGCGACTGAGGCTATCAGCGACCTAAACGCGGCTAGCTCCACACACACCTTCGAACTTGTAGAAGTTGACTCGGCGTGTGATGGAACTCCCGCTGCAGCTGGAGCTCAGACCCTAGTTGACTCTGGCGTCGTAGCTGTTGCCGGTGCTGCTTGCTCCGGTGCATCGATGGGTGCCAATGCGGTACTATCGGCAGCTGGTATCCCGATGATATCGTACGCGAGCACCAACCCTGGCCTCAGCGACGCTTCGGCGTACCCGCTGTTCTACCGCAATGTGCCTAGCGACGCCATTCAGGGTCCAGCTGGCGCTGATATGATGACAGATGCTGGTGTTGGCAATGATAGTTTGGCTATCCTGCACATGACCAACGACTACGGATCAGGTCTAGCTGATTCAGTAAAGGCTGCTTGGGAAGGGAATGGAAACTCTCTTTGCGCTTCCGGTATGCAGGGCTATGAAGAGACCACAACGTCGTTCGGATCACTAGCTGACGGCATCGCTGGTAACGCGGACTGCACTGCAGTTTACCTGTCGTCCTACATTACAGATGCAGCGTTAATTATTGAGGCTCTGAATGACGCGGACTATACCGGAGCTATATTTGGTGGCGACGGACCTGCTGGAATTGGTCTGTACGAGAAGCTGGAAGACGATACAATGGCAACAAATATG
>JAKURS010000086.1 GCA_022449705.1 Candidatus Poseidoniia archaeon
TCATCGCCACCAGCCAGCGCAGCGCCGGGTATTCCCGACGCCACTGGATGGTCAGCCAGTGGTGGTACGCCAGATAGCCGAAGAACGGCAGCGCCATGGCGCAGAAGAGCGCATTGACCGGGTCGCGAATCAGGATGTAGTATTCGACCTCGCTCCACCAGAAGCCGCCCAGCGCCAGCCAACCGACCATGCAGAGTCGGTGGCCAGCTGCAATTGGCAGCGTCCGTCCCGCTACCCTGTGCGTGCCGCCGGAAAGCAGGTAGCCCACCGCCAGCAGCAGCAGCGACCCGATGGCGAGTACCTCGCTGGCCGGTACCATCCGTCCGCGCGACACCTCCCTGCTAAAAAAGGCTCTTCAGCCGAAATGGGCGCACGCCGCCACGTACGATTCGGGGTCGCCAATGTCAAACCATGCTCCGGTATAGGCGATGCCGCGCACCGTCGCGCGGCTGCTGCGCCACGCCAGGAAATGCCCCAATGCGTCACGCTGTCCGCCGCCACCGAGGAAATCCTCAAGCGCGCTCACACCGCCGGGGGAAAGCAACCAGCAGGCGGTCGCCGCCAGCGTAGAACGCGGCTCGGGCGGCTTCTCGACAAAATCGACGATGACCCCATCCTCCAGCGTGGCGATGCCGTAGAGTTGCGCCAGCTCCCGGCTCTGGACGTCGTAGAGCGCGATGATGTCGTCGCCGGTCGCTTTGTGCAACCCCGCCAGGCGGCCGAGGTCGAAGTCAAACAGGTTGTCGCCGCCGGCGATGAAAAGTGGCCCTGCCAGACGCTGCGCCTCTACCAGCTGCCCGAGTGCGCCCAGCGCGCCCGGCTTCTCGCCTTCACTGCGTGCCTGCTCGACCGCCAGCTCTACTTGCAGCGGACCGTCGTAGCTGGTGATGAAGGCATCGAACTGGCTGGCGAAGGCGGCGTTGACCGCAATCAGCACGCGGTCGGGAGCGACCGCCTCGAGCGAGCGCAGAACGTGCGCCAGTAGCGGCTCGCCACCAACGGGGAGCAGCTGCTTGGGGGTATCGCGCACCAGCTCCCCCATGCGGCGCGCGAAGCCGCCCGCCAGAACGATTGCGTCCATCAGAGCGAAATCTTGCCGCCGGCCATCAGTTCCTTGATGGCGTCGTCGGCTGCCTCGGCGAGCTTCTTGTCATCGTACAGTGCCTGCTTCACCGCCTGGTGACGGTCACGCACCTGCTTCCAGCGCGCCTGCTGCTCCTCGCGCGTCACCTTGCGGTGCTGCCGCAAGTGGTCCAGCATCTCCATCGCGCGCTGGTGCTGGTGGTCGGCACGTTGGCGAATCTCGACAAAAACCTGGTGCTTCTTGTCTGTCTCGCCCGAGAGGTGCGACGCCTCCTGCATCAGCTCGGTCACCTTGTCATACAATTTTGAGTTGAGTTTCGCCAGCTGCACCACTTCCTGATGGTGCTGGTCCGCCTCACTGAAGCAGGCGTCGATTGATTCGTCGAGCTCACCCACCTCGGCGTGCAGATGCTCCTGCTCCTCCAACGATACCTGCTGCTCGCCCAGGCTGCGGCGCAGGACGGAAATGCGGGCAAGCAGGTCGCGCTCCCGGGCAATCGACATCTCGGTCGTCTCGAGCCGCCGCTCGGACGCCATTATTTCCGACATCAGCGCTTGGACCGTGTCGCGCAGCCCCCCCGAACCACGGCCGCCCTTCCGCTTCGCCTGCTTGGCGGCAATCAGCTTGCGCGCCTGCGTGCGCAGGCGGTCGCGTGCCTGCATGCTCTGGCCCTTGGCGCGCGAGTTGGACTTCATGTCCTCACGCAGCGCCAGAATCTGTTCCATCACCTTGTGGCGCTGCTCATGCAGTGCGTCGCGCTCGTCGCGCAGCATGCGCGACTCGTCGTTGAACTCGTTACGGCGCGCTATGAAGCGCTGGAATTGCTCCTCCGAGCGCTGTATTTCGGTCTTGGGCTTGCGCTGTCCCTTCCTGCGTTGTGCCATCGGAAGCGGGGGACGGCTGGTGTGGTAATATAAAATCCACCTCCCGGACGGGGGGAGTCCTGATTGAACAATAATCGTCGGGAACTATACGAAGGGGTTGAGTACCTGGTAGATTGTGTCGCCGACCGGTCCCACTTCCAGCGGCATTTCCTCTCCCGTAAATGTTTCGACCACCTCGATATAGCGGGAAGCCGCCTCCACCCGGATGTCGTCAGTCAGCACGGGCGGCTTTCCCTTGCCGGTAAAGCCCTGGTCTGCGAGCCAGGTTCGCACGTATTCCTTATCGAGCTTGCGCGGCTCCTCCTCCTTTTCGAAGCGCGCCTCGTAATCCTCCGCCTGCCAGTAACGGCTGGAGTCGGGCGTGTTCACTTCGTCCATCAGCATAATCTTGCCGTTGGAGATGCCAAATTCGTACTTGGTGTCTACGAAAATCATCCCGCGCTCGGCCGCGCGCTCGACGCCACGACGGTAGAGCCGCATCGAAATCTTTGAGAGTTCGCGGAACAGCCCCGGGTCAATCACGCCGCGGCGGTAGAGTTCCTCGGGTGCGACCGACTCATCGTGGTCGCCCTGCGCCGCCTTGGTCGAGGGGGTGATTATCGGCTCGGGGAGCTGCTCGTGCTTGCGCATGCCGTCCGGTAATTCATTGCCGCAGAAGTCGCGGTCGCCCCGCTCGTACGCGGTCCAGATCGAGGTGGAGGTGACGCCAGTCAGGTAGCCTCGCACGACCATCTCGACCTGAATAGGGTCGCAGCGCCGTACCACCCACATGTTGGGGTGCGGTCGTCGCAGCACGTGGTTGGCGACTATGTCGGCGGTTTCCCCAAACCACCAGTCGGCCAGCTCGACCAGCGCCTGTCCCTTGAAGGGGACCGTTCCCAGCACGCAGTCGAAGGCGGAGATGCGGTCGGTGGTAATCATTGTAATCGTGTCGTCCTTGACGTAGTTGTCACGCACCTTGCCGCGGTAGAGTTCGCCCTGGTCTTCGTAACTGGTTCCCTCCAGAGTATGAGGGAGCTGCCGTCGCAGGATGTCGTGGGCGACCATGTCACACCGAAAGCAGGAGTGGGACTAAAAGCGGTATCGGTAGGTACGGCGCAAGGCTGAATAACTGCGAGTGGCTCCCGCGGAAGATTATCGTGCTGAGCGACATGCTGAGGCGCCGCAGCGACAGACTGCTGCGCCCGCTGGGGGTTTTCATGGGCCGTATCGGCATCCGCCCCAACAACCTCACCTTCCTCGGGCTGGCGCTGACCATCGCAGCGGCGTGGCAGCTGCATAGCGGGGATATACTGCCAGGGGTGGCGCTGATGCTGCTGGCCGGGCTGGCCGACGGCGGGGACGGGCTGGTGGCGCGCGCCGCCGGCCAGACGAGTGTGCGCGGCGGATTCCTTGATGCACTGAGCGACCGCTACTCGGACAGCCTGCTCTTCGGCGCGCTGCTGCTGGGCGGCTGGCTGGCACCGCTGCCGCAGGCGCCCGCGATAACGGGCGAAGTGTGGGCGTTGGCGGCGCTCATCGGCGCGCTGCTGACATCCTACTCGCGCGCGGCTG
>JAKURS010000087.1 GCA_022449705.1 Candidatus Poseidoniia archaeon
TCGACCTTGACCGGCGGTGGCAGGTTCAGCTTGCGCGCCAGCACGAACACCTCGAACGAGCCCTGCGACAGGACGGCGTTGTGGACCTCCTCGGCGGCGCCGTCGGGCATCTTGTGCTCGCGCTCCCAGAGCTTCTGCACTTCCCTGGCAGTCCCGCCGTCGCCACTGGCGTAGGTGATTTCACCGTCGAGCTGGACCATTCCCAGCCCGCCGTAGGTCACGGTATAGCGATACTCGACGGTCGCGCGCCCCTTGCCGGCGGCGCGAATCGAGAGCACGGTGGTGTTGTGGTCAATACGCACCTGTTGCGGCCGCCCGCTGCGGCGGTGGCGCCGCGCCTCGATACCGGTGATACGGAAGCCGCTGACCGCCATGCAGGCACCACTGGCGCCGGTTTAATCACCTTTGCGCCGCGCCCCGCTCGGGGGTCACGGTGGGCGTTGCCCCGGCCAAAGCGGCGGCGACCACCTTTTTTTTAAGCAGCCGCCGTCCACCGCGTATGGACCCGCGCCTTGTCGCGGTCAGCTTGTTGCTGCTGACCGCGACTCCGAGCTGCCAGGAGCCAAACCCGGCGCGCACTATCGTCAGCCTGCAGCTGGACTGGGACGGCGAGCAGGCGTGGGTCTACATCTACTCCACCCCACGGGTGCGCATGGACAACTTGACTATTGCCTTTGGCAACGATACACTGCGCGAGACAGGCGTCTATACGTTGCAGCGCTCGACAGACGTAATCGAGTTCAGCCTCACGGTCGAGGCGGAGCTGGTGGGCGTCTTCTGGGGTTTCCACGGAAATGTGACGCTCGAGGACCAGGGCACTGGGGAACCGGAGTACCACGCCCTGGTAACAATCCCCATCGAGGACGGAGAGCCAGATGAGGAGGACTGGGAGCTGCCGCGCAGCCGCCCGCTGGAGCGGTTGCCGTGAACCTGCTGCGCGCGCCGCTCAGCTTCCAGCTCACAATTGCTGCCGTCGTCACGTTTCTGATTTACCTGATGCTGTTCCAGCTCGGTTTCATTGACTACTCGGTCGGCTGGCTGCTCACTTTCTACACCTTCTCAGTCTTCACGGTCGCTCTGTTCGCGGTGCTGGGCGGGGTGCTGCTGGGGATGTTCATCGCCACGCGCGCGCTCTCGAGCCAGGGCTTCACGCCGTTCGAGGTCTCGATGCTCAAGCTGCGCGACGATGTCCAGAACCTGAAGCGGGAGCTGGGTGAATTGCGACGGCTGCTGGAAGGCGATGAGCAGGAGTAACAGTTTTATAAAAATCGGTAGGGGTGGCACCGCATGACCCGCTCCGCTCGCTGGCTGACCCTCTCAGTTCTGATTATGCTTTTGCTCTCACCTCTGGCAGGCGTATCTCCCTTCTCTTCCGTACAGCAGGAGCTGCTGTCGGGCGCGCCCGGGGATGGTGGTCGCGGGCCGGGGGACGACTACTCAGTCGAGCTGAATACCGGGGACCGGCAGGAAGACGATGAGGTGCTGACCCGCAACCAGACTCGCAGCTACGAGTTCATAGTCACGAACAGCGGCTCGCAGGACGACACCTACAACCTGACAGTTGATTGGGATGACCCAGAGGGCTACGGATGGCATGGGTCGCTTGCCATTGGGAGCATCTCTGTGCCGGCGGACCAGGACCGCACATTCGACTTGGTTGTAACGTCGCCTCGTGGAGGGGTAGTGAGGGACAACTCGACTATGTTCAACCTGAACGCGACCTCGACTAACTCCACCACGATCAGCGACGACGAATTCCAGCTGGTGCGTATCATTACTCCCTACGCGGTCGATGTCTACGATATCCACCCCGCCTCGCAGTCGGCCAAGCGCGGCGAGATGGCGACCTTCGACGGCGTAATCAAGAACGTGGGTGATAACACCGATTCCTATGAGTTGCGAGTAGATTTTGTGCCGAAGGACTGGGTCGCTGAGCTTTTGACCACAGGTTGCCAAGGCGTCCGCTGTAGCATTGACTCGGTGGAATCGGGCGAGACGGGCCAGTACCAGCTTGAGGTAACGGTCCCCGACACCGCCGAGCAGGATGAGTACGCGCTGGTGCGCATCACGGTCACCTCCGAGACTAACGGGTACTCCCACATCGACGGTGAGTCCTGGGCCAACACTACCACCTCCGACGGCCGCACCTACGGCATCTACCTGTGGTCCGATTCAGGCAGCCGGCAGGCGATTCCCGGGGGCCCGGCAGAGTATGTACTCACGGTCTCTAACAGCGGCAGCGAGAACGACACGGTCCTGCTGGAAGTGGATAGCAGCGGGATGCCGCAGGGCTGGAACGCGGCGCTGGACCGCTACCGCATCGAGGATTTGGGCCCCAGTGTCCAGACTACCGTGAGGCTGGAGGTCTACGCGCCGCAGGATGCTACCGCCGATGACTGGGGTGTGGCCGGGGTGGAGGCACGCTCTGAGAACCGCGAGCAGCATCGTGACCAGGCGAGTGTGAACACCACTGTCCGCATCCCGGTACGCGACGTTGACTTGGCCTTCGACAGCGAAACCAAAGCGGGCGAGTCGGGCGAGCAGTTGACCTACACGCTGACACTCACCAACAGCGGCAGCGACCCGGATAGCTACGACCTGACGGTCCAGAAGCCGGCTACCTGGCAGATACAGCTCAACGCCTCGCAGGTGGAAGACCTGCCCGAAGGCGAGAGCGCCACGCTGGAGCTGCAGGTCACCATCCCATCCAACAGCCGCGACACCGACACTGCGCTGGCCACGGTCACTGCCACTTCGCGCGGCGACAGCTCGGTCTCGAACGCGACGGAGGCGCTGACGACGGTCGCCACGGTCTTTGGGCTCGCGATGACTGTCGACCGCAGCGCGCAGTCGCTGAACCCGGGTAACAGCACCAGCTTCACTTATACGCTCTACAACTATGGCAACGGTCACGAGAACATCACTTTCATCGCCAGTGGCCTGCCGTCCGCCTGGACCGTTACGGTGCTGCCGGACCGGGTCGAGCTCGCCCCTTTCAGTGGGACTGCCGAGGTGACCGTGACCATCGCGGTGCCCTCCGACCAGACGCCCTATACAGCCGACCTCAACCTAGTCGCTTCGGTCGAGGACAACCCGGATGAACAGGCGGAACGCTCAGTGACGCTCACCGTCGAGTACTACGCTGCGCTGCAGCTGCAGCTGGAGCAGACGACCGCCAGTGGCCTCCCTGGCTCGAGCCACACTTTTGACTTTACGCTGACTAACCAAGGCAACCTGCAGGACATTATCACCCTCTCAACCGCTGGCCTTCCGGACAGCTGGCAGGTGCGGTTTGCGGACCCCGACCACCCACAGGTGGGGCTGGTGCTGGTGACGCTCGACCCCGGCGCCCCGATGGAACTGGAGCTGACCACTACCAGCGGTTCGCAGGAAATAGCGTCCACGTTCCAGTTCATGCTGGTTGCGACCTCCGGCAACAACCCGCAGGTCTCGGCTGAAGAGCCAATGGCGGTGGTGGTGGAGGCG
>JAKURS010000088.1 GCA_022449705.1 Candidatus Poseidoniia archaeon
GTCTTCGCCTGCCTTCGCAGAGTGCTTCCAAGTTGCGCCGTATCGAAAGGCGGGACCAAAAACTCCGAGGCGCCGGCTCGCATCGCCCCAAGAATCGGCGCCACCGTGGATTGCATGTCGGCGGCAGCGGCCAGCGAATCTGGGTACGCCGAGCGAATCTGGCGAATCAGATGGAAGCCGCGGTCCGGATCACTCAGTCCAACGATGAATGCCGTGACCGGCTGGTCGTTCTCCTCCACCAAGCTCTTGACCCGGATTTCCATTTTCACGTTTCTTTCGCTAACCTTTCGAGCACCTTCGACGCCTTTATGGATGAGGGTTGGCAAGCACTCAAGGCGCTAAGGAGATCAACACCCCATGGGTGAAAAAGAAAACAAGCCGTTCCAGCTAAGCTGCAACGGTTGATTGAAAGTCGATTTCCGAGGATCACGTGTCACTTCCGACGGCGGGCTGATCCTGGTCCGCGAGTGGGACGAACGACTCGGGCTTGGCAAGTTGATCGACGAACATCTGACGGATGCGCGTCGAGGCTTGAACAAGAAGTTCCCGCTGGCCGATCTGCTGCGGCAGTCGGTCTACAGCCGCCTCGCAGGCTACGAGGATCTCAACGATGCTGTGCGAGTATCCGCCGATCCGACCTTTCGCTTGATCGGCTCGCAGAAGAACTGGGATCGCGGCGGGGCGCTCACCTCGCGTCTACAGAGCTTCGAGGCTGAGCTGCTGGCCAGCGACGAGAACCTCATTGGGTTGATGGCGGTGCACCGCGAACTGGTCGCGCAAGCCAAAGCTCCCGACCGTTCCGACCGCGTGGTGCTCGACATGGATTCGACCGCAAGCCCAGTCCACGGCCAGCAAGAGGGCAGTGCCTACAACGGGCACTTCGAGTCGGTCTGCTATCACCCGTTGTTGTTGTTCAACCAGCATGGTGATTGTCTGGCGGCGAAGCTGCGTCCAGGCAACGTGCCCAGCGCCGAGGATTGGGAGGAGTTGCTGTTACCCGAGATCGAGCGCCAACAGGCTGCGGGCAAACGGGTGACCTTCCGCGCTGATGCCGCCTTCGCCAAGCCGGAGATCTATGAGGCGATGGAAGAGCGCGGAGTGGACTACGTGATCCGCATTCCGGCCAACAAGAGCCTGGAGCTGGCGATCGAAGAGATCTTGTTTCGCCCGCCGGGAAGGCCGAGCTTGAAGCCCCTGGTGCGCTATAAGAGTTTTCGCTATCAGGCGCAGAGTTGGTCACAGGCGAGGCGGATCGTGGCCCAGGTCGAGCATCACCAGGGCGCACTGTTCCCGCGGGTCGGATGCATCGTGACGAGCATGAGCTTGCCAAGCCGCTCGGTGGTGCGCTTCTACAACAAGCGCGGCACGGCCGAGCAGTGGATCAAAGAAGGCAAACAGGCCACGCACTGGACGCGGCTGTCGTGTCATCGCTTCCGGGCCAACGAAGTGCGACTGCAACTGAGCGTGCTGGCCTACAACCTGGGCAACCTATGGCGGCGGCTGGGGCTGCCGCGGCGCATCAAAAGCTGGTCACTGACGAGCTTGCAGCACCGGCTGATGAAGACCGGCGGACGGCTGGTTCAGCACGCCCGCTATTACTGGTTGCTCTTAGCCGAAGGGCATCTGAACCGGCGCTTATTCGGCGAGATGCTGAGCAGGATCTGGGCGCTGCCTGTGCCTGGCGGGTAGCGTTGCACAGCGAGGATCAACAGCTTTGGCTCCAAAACAGGTTTCCCGGGGAGTGTTGACGGCCGGAACGCCGTTCCGTCCGCTCAATCACTGCCCGAGAGCGGACGGACGGGCCTTGAGGCCTGGCGCCGGAGCTGAGGTGCAGGGTTCAGCGCGAAAAGACCACGGAGTACGGTCAGTGTCAACGCAAAGTAGAAAGATCCTCTTTCGCGCAAAGTAGAAAGATCCCCTTCAGCGCTAAGGCTCGAAGCCTGCCGCGGAGGTCGCCCGGAGGGCGGCCGGAGCGGCAGGCTTCGTCGGACGCTCCCGGGCCGGGTCGCCGACCGAGAAATTGTCCATCCATCCGTTGTTGCCCCGCCGCAGCCCTTGCGCCTTACCTTCTGCCTTGGCGTTCGCCGTGCCTGCTTTCTTAGCTTTCCTGTTCGCTGTCGGCTTCGCCTCGCCGCTCCGCTCCAGGCACAGCGCCAGCTCGAACGCCTCGCGCCCCTCCCAGCGTCCCATCAGGCGACCGTCCAAGCGCCTCTCCAGCCGTATCCGGTTCCGCCGCATCCTCGGCCGGATCACGGCCCGCGGAATTTGGTAGCGCTGCCCGCCCAAGCTCACCGTGTAGTCGTTGCCAATCACTCGCTCCTCGATCCGGCTGAGGATCGACGCCGCGTCCTGCTCCCGCTCCAGCGGCCGATGCGCATCGGTTGCACTCGCCGGCTCCTTCTTCCAGCGGCTGTTCCACTCCGCCACAAAGACCTCCTCGAGATACCGCTGCGCCTCGGTGCAGCTTGCCGCCTTCGCCCGCCGCAGCCCCTTCACCAGCCGGTCCTGCATCGTCCCGAAGCTGCGCTCCACCCGCCCCTTGGCTTGCGGAGAATGCGCCGTGATACGCTCGATCTCCAGCTCTTCGAGTGCTCGCCCGATCTGCGTCGGCCCCGGTTGGGCTGGCAAATACTTGTTGTGATGCAGCGGACGGTTCACCTGGAACAAACTCGCCTTGTCGGTGTAGAGCGCCCGCGGCCGCCCGTGCCGCGCGATGTAGTCGCCCAGCAGCCGCATGTTCTCTTCGGTCGAATCAGCCAGCGCGAAGCTCTCCGTCAGCTCCGAGGTCGCGTCGTCGATCATCGCAATCAGATAGAGCTTATCGCCGCGTCCTTCCAGCCAGTGGTGCTCGGAGGTGTCCCATTGCACCAGCTCGCCACGGCGGGCGCGGCGCTGACGCCACAGGTGCGCTTTCTTGACGCGCGCCTTCTTCGACTTCCACAGTCCGGCTCTGCTCATCCAGCCGCGCAAGGTTTCGCGGCTCACCGCGATGGAGTGCTCGGCGGCCAGGACTTCCGCGGCCAGCGTGGGGCCGTAATCAGCGTAATGGGCGCCGATGAGATCCAGCGCCTGCCGCCTCACCGGCTCGCCGAGCTTGCGATTCGACTCTCTGCCGCGCAGCCGCTGCAGGATGCCACCGTCTCCTTCGGCTCGCATCCTCGCCAGCAGCTTGCGCACCCAGCGAGGGCTCAGCCCCAACTCTTCGGCCGCCTCCCGCTGTGTCATGCGCCTCGACTCTGCTTGATGCAGCACTCTCAATCGCTTCCGGTCCGTTTGATTCAGCAAAAGTTCATCCACCTCTTAAGCATTCCGCTTTCAAGGGGATCTTTCTACTTTGCTCCGATAGGATCTTCTCACTTTGCGCCGACAGGGGGCAATTTAGAGTGTATTATGACTCTAACTATATGTTACAATTAGAGATGTCGTCATTTAGCGACTCCGC
>JAKURS010000089.1 GCA_022449705.1 Candidatus Poseidoniia archaeon
GGCTTGAGCGTAAGCAAAAGGGTGTGGATGGCGGCCATCCCGGAAGCGAAGGTGAAGGCGGCAGCCCCGCCCTCGAGGTCGGCCAGTGCGTCCTGCAGGGCAAAACGGGTCGGGTTCTGGGTGCGGGTGTACTCGTAGCCGCCTCGTGGCTGGCCAGGGCCGTCCTGGACGAAGGTGCTGGTCAGGTAGATCGGAGGCATGATTGCGCCGGTCTGCTCGTCGGGCTCCCACCCGGCGTGGACGGCGCGGGTCCCGAAACGGGCATCGGGGTCCCGTTTGGGGGGGACGTGTTTGTCGGGCTCAGACATCGGTTTCGCTCCCGTGGTCCAGACGTGGAAGTGCTCTTAACACATCGCGTCGCTCCAGAGGCGCCCAGCCATCCTCTTCCCGGACCAGAACCCGTTCGTGGTCGGCCAGGGCAGCCAGCGCTTCGCTCCAGGGGGCACTGGCGTCCAGGACGGGTCCGGCTTCCGCAAGGTAATCCCGCACGAGCAGGGGCTCCAGGTCCTCGCCGGCGGCCAGCAGCTCCAGGACTCGCTCCTCGTCCACCACACCCAACAACGGGCCACCCTCCTTTTCAAGGACGGGGAGGGGGCGGACGCCCCGCTCTCCCAGGTGCCGGGCCGCCCAGTATAGGGTCTCTTCCGGCTTGACCCAGGCCCGGGCTCCGTCACGCACCAGGTCAGCGACCGTGGCGGTGGCGGCGGGGGTTGCGGGCAGGAATCGCAGGTCGCGCAGCCAGTCCTCGCTGTAGACCTTGCTCAGGTAGGCGCGACCCGAGTCAGGGACCAGTGTCACCACACGCGCGCCTGCGGGAAGCCCACGGGCGACTTCGAGGGCGGCGACAAGGTTCATGCCGGTCGAACCTCCGCCGAAGATTCCGGTCGCCAGCGCCAGCCGGCGCGCCATGGCAAAGGAGTCCGCGTCCTTGACTACCAGGTAATCGTCTACGACCTCCGGGTCCCAAGCGGCCGGAATTTCCTCTTCGCCGACCCCTTCCACGAAATAGAAGCCGGGCTCCACCAGCTCGCCGGTCTTCCAGTAGTGGGCCAGAATCGAACCAGGAGGGTCTACACCCACCACCCGAACTGAAGGGTCCTGCTCCTTCAGGTAGCGGGCGACCCCGGCGAGCGAGCCGCCGGTCCCGGCGCCGGCGACGAAGGCGTCGAGCCGCCCCTCGCACTGGCGCCAGATTTCGGCACCGGTGCTGCGGTAGTGAGCCTCGGTGTTGTCGGGGTTGTGGTACTGGTTGGCCCACCACGCACCGGGAGTCTCCTCGGCAATCCGCTGCGCCTTGCGGGTGTAGTGGTCGGGGTGGTCCACTGCGACGTTGGCGGGGGTGACCACCACGTCGGCCCCGCAGGCGCGCAGGACGTCAATCTTCTCCTGGCTCATCTTGTCCGGAATGACTATCGTGACGGGGTAGCCCAGCGCGGCCGCCACCAGGCAAAGGCTGGCGCCGGTATTCCCGGATGAGCTCTCCACGATGCGTCCACCGGGCTTGAGGAGCCCCTTCCGCTCGGCTTCCCGGACCATGAAGAGCGCGATGCGGTCCTTGATGCTGCCGCCGGGATTCGTGAACTCGACCTTGAGCAGAATTTCACAGGAAACCCCGGGCTCGAATCCCGCCGGGAGGCGCACCAGCGGGGTATCCCCGATTGCCGTCAGGATGCTGTCGTGAACTGACTTACTGGCTGGCACCCGTCCGCTACCGGCGCCGTCGTCCATCGCATCCCGGATTCCCGGCCGGTTATAATGCTACTCGGAGGCCCGGTCGTACGGCACGATATTCTGCCATTCGGAAGCGTCGGAGCGTGCGACAACCGCGTGGACCCAGTCCTCGTCGGAGCAGTTGAACACTTCGTGCGGCAACCCTGGCTCGATGTAGAACATGTCGCCCGCTGAATGGACGACCGACTTGCGGCAGCCGGGCCCGTACTCGTGCCGCACGCTGCCCTTGAGCAGGTAAATCATCACGTCGAAACCGACATGGATGTGCGCCTTCGCGACCCCGCCCGGCGGGATGTAGGCACGGTTCATCGATAACGCCGTCGCCGGCGTGTTCTTGCCCGACAGGCCAGCGCCATACTCAATGCTGTTCCAGCCGCGCACCTTCTCGACCTGCCGCAGGCTCCAGATGCCGCCCTCGTCCCTGACGTACTGTGACAGGTCGACCTGCTCGCCGGTCAGCGAAAGCTCCTCTTCGCCCATGCCCTGCACCAGTCCTCGAGCCGCTTAAGATTTCCGGCGGCTGCGCGGTTATAACCGTCCCGACGCTCGGGGGACATGGCACAGGTGGTGCACGATACCGTGCATGGCGCAATTCCCCTCGAGGGCGCCTTCGAGCCACTGCTCGAGACCCGCGAGTTCCAGAAGCTCTCTTCCATCCGGCAACTGGGACTGGCACACCTCGTTTTTCCCGGGGCGAACCACACCCGGCTCGAGCACTCGCTGGGGGTCGGCCACACTGCACGCCGCATCTGCCGCGGCCTGGGACTGCCAGAAGAGGAAATTGCGCTGGTCTCCGCCGCAGCGCTGCTGCACGACGTGGGGCACGGGCCGTATTCGCACACGCTGGAAGCCATCCTGCACGAACGGCTCGGCGTCGACCACATGGCAATTACCAAGGAAATCATCACCGGCCGGCAGCCGCCGCCCGATACAGTACTGGGTGGAGCAACCATCCCCGAAGTGCTCGCAGCGCACGATCTCGACCCGGAAGAGGTGGCTGCGCTGGTGACTGGCTCGACTGGCGAGAGTGGCCAGTCTCAGCTGGCAGTGCACGAGGGACAGGCCCACTACGCCGGGCCGGCGTATCGCGGACAGGTGGTGCACTCGACAGTCGACGCCGACCAGATGGATTACCTGCTGCGCGACTCGCACTACACGGGAGTAGCACATGGCACGATTGACGTCGAGCGGCTTGTCCACTCGCTGGTGCTGCACAACAACCAGCTTGTCATTGCGCGTTCGGGCGTACCCGCCGTGGAGGGGATGCTGGTGGCGCGGACGCTGATGTATTCCGCGGTCTACTTCCACAAGACCGTCCGCATCGCCGAGTTGATGCTGGCGCGCGCTGTCGAACAGATTGAGGATCTCGGGGCACTGGAGGTGCAGTCGCTGGTCGACGCCGAGCTGGATGCGCGGCTCGAGGCGCTGGGTGGTTTCCAGCGCGAGACGCTGCAAAGGCTGCGCTACAGGCGGCTCTACAAAGTCGCCTGGGCACTCTCGCCGCAAGAAATCGGCGACGAGCACCGCGAGCCGCTGAAGCCGTTTGCCGACGCAGGGAATCGGAGGCGGGCGGAAGCGCGCATCGCTAAGCGGCTCAATCTCCAGCCGGGCGAGGTCATCATCGATTTGCCGCTGGCAGAGTTGCTGCTCTCAGAACCGCGCATAGCCTCGACCGACATC
>JAKURS010000009.1 GCA_022449705.1 Candidatus Poseidoniia archaeon
CGCCGGTGCTCTTGGAGAACACCTCGAGCGTGTCGTAGAAGTAGGTTGCGAGGTAGATGTTGGTGTCATCCACCGCGATGCTGTACTTGTAGTAGTTGTGGTTGGTAAGCTGCGTCCAGGTCACCGCTATCTCGACACTGCTCGGGTTGCCGATTTCAGCCTTGTAGACGCCGCCGTAGTAGTAGTAGTAGGGGCCCCAGTAGATGTCGGTCCCATCGGTGGTTACGTCGTAGATGTAGTTGTTCACGTAGAGATTGTTGTAGCCGGGGTAGCCGGCGCTGGAGGGAGCGTAATAGCTGTTCAGGGAGACACCGCTGGTGGAGTACTCAACCACGCGCCCGCGGTTGGCGGTAGCGGTGTTATAGCCGTAGTACGCCACGAAGACGTGGGTCGCGCCGTCCACGACGGTGGTCTCTATACCCATGGGCCGACAGAAGGAGCCGGCGCAGGTTGTAATCCGGGAGCTCCAGCGGCCCTCGAAGTCGCCGTTGCTGGGGTCCCAGCGGCTGACGTACATCTGAGAGGTGGTGAGGTAGCCGGCCGAGACCAGTACCTCGTCGTTCACGCTGTCGTAGGCGACCCCCATCGGGTAATAGAGGGTCTGCGAACCGGAGTGCTGCTTGTACCAGGCGTAGGTGTAGGTGTCGGTGCCGGAGTTGTAGTTCAGCTTGTAAAGTCGCCCGTTCGAGCTGCCGTAGGTTGTGAAGAAGACGTTTCCGTCATCGTCGGCGGTGACGGAACGCGGCCGGTAGCAGCCGGTGGGGGAGTACTTGTGAACGTTGGTGCCGTCGGCATCGGTGACGACGATTTCGCCGCAGTTACCGGTACCGCCAAAGTAGTTGGCGATGTACATCTTGTCGTTCCCGATCCAGACGTCGTAGGGGTTGTCGTAGAGTAGGCCTGCCAACTCTAGCTTGCCGGGGTAGCTGGAGCCACTGCCCTTGCGGCCAGCGGACATCGCCTCGCCATCCCACTCTCCTGCCTCATCATCACTATTTTGGCCGCGGTTCCACGTGTCCTCATCAGTGCCGGTGCCCCAGCCGTTGCGGGTACCCGAGAAGATACCGCTGGTCCAGCCGGCGGGGTCGCCGTCGGAGAAGTCCTCATCCATGGTCGTTACAATATTGGTGGTGAAAACCTCCATACTTACATCGACATCGGTCTGGGTGTTGACACCCTTGTTCTTGATGTCGGCCGTGATGATGTTGTCGTCCGCTAGCGAGAGCGGGTCAGGCGCAACGACCTTCATCAGTGCCAGCTCGTTAGTCGGGGGCGGGGGTGCGTAGAACTCGACCGCACGACCGGTGTAATAGCCGCCATTCATGCCGCCGTAGGCGTAGCTCAGCCCGAGGGCGCCGTTCTCCTGAATACCAGCCGAAGCAGAGCCGAAGAAGTTGGTGGCTGTGTTATCCTTGTACTGGAACACGATGTTGCCAGTTGCCTCATACATCAGTACCTCGAAGGTGACTGTATTCGCACAGGACTGGGCCCACTGCCGTATCTGTTCGAACTGTATGACAAAAACCCGGTTGGGTTCAGTTCCCTGCGATTCGTGGTAGATTCCACTGGCGCTATTGCTGAAGCAGTACTGCCAGTCGTTCCACATTGGCGCTATCAGCGCAGTGTTGATAGCCGTGGACGGGATTGACTTGCCTACCCAGTCGTACGGCACCCCGGGATTGCCCAGGGTCAGCCAGCCGTTATCGCCACCAATCCACCACTGGGTACGATCCTCCTCGTACATGGTGAACGTCCAGGGCAGACTAAACGGACCTTGCACGTAGTCGGCAGGGTCAGATATCTTGGTTCCACTGCTACTTATATCGTTCCAATTATAAGTGGGGCCAGTGCTCTCGGCACTGTCCTTGTAGATGTAGCCCTTAGCGTCAGGGCCACCTGATCTCGCCGCAGCGTCGGGCGCCAGCATCACGAATCCGCTGGTGACCATTACTACGGCAACCACGAAAGCAACGAGCCTCGCGGTCCAGTCGATGGAGCTCTCTGTAGAGGTTTCTTGCATATGACACACCTTGGTTGAGTCCTTGTCCCAACGGGTCCGAAGACCCGCTGAAGGGTACGCGTCACGCTGCCGGTTCATTAAAAACGTTCGCCCGTGGCCGGAGCAGGCTGCGCGGCAGCCCAAGCGCTATAGCGGAGGGGGAGACGTACCGACGATGAACATCGGAGTCCTGGCACTGCAGGGAGCGGTCAGCGAGCACCGGCTGGCGCTGGAAGCGTGTGGCGCCCGCGCGAGGGAGGTGCGGACACCGCACGACCTCGCGGAAATTGAGGGGCTAGTGGTGCCGGGGGGCGAATCCACCACGCTGCGCCACCTGCTGCGGAACGCCGGCTTGTGGGAGTCACTGCTGGTGTGGGAAAAGCCCATACTGGGGACCTGCGCCGGCGCAATCCTGCTGGGCAGCTGCGATGACGAGACGCTAGGGAAAATGGAGCTGCAATTGAATCGCAACGCCTACGGCCGGCAGCAGGAATCGTTCGAGGCCCGAATCAGGCTCGACGAGGGCGACCCGTTTCCCGGGGTGTTCATCCGGGCGCCCGGCGTCACTGCCACCAGCGGGGCGTGCAGGCCGATTGCGTGGCACAACGGAAATATCGTCGGCGCGGTACAGCCGCCGCACATGGCACTCACCTTCCACCCCGAACTGACCGGGGACCGGCGGCTGCACCAGCGCTGGCTGGAGATGATACCACGGTAGCCAACCCAAAAGGCCGCCGGGCGCCGGGCTACGAACGGCACGTCTTCATCTGCGGCCACGAGCGTCCGCCCGACGCCGTGCGGCCCTGCTGCTCCGGACGCGGCAGCCTGGCAGTGCTGAAGCAGATGAAGGCAGCCGCCAACGAGGCGGGCCTTTCCGGAGTGCGGGTCCAGAAATCGGGCTGCCTCGATTTCTGCGAGAATGGTATCTCCTGCGTGGTCTATCCGGAAGGCGTGTGGTACCGCATCGCGGAGCCGGAGCGCGATATAGCCGAAATCGTCGAAAAACACCTGCTCCACGGAGAGGTCGTAGAGCGGTGCCTGATGAAGTTCTGATTTCTCGAAAAATATATTTAAAGAGAGAATACTCCCGGAAAGACAGTGGTGCGCGGGGCAGGATTCGAACCTGCGAACCCCTAAGGGAGAAGGTCTTGAGCCTTCCGCGATTGGCCAGACTATGCGACCCGCGCCCCGGCGCCGAGGGTCGGGGGTATTTTAGCGGCGCGTCGCTGCCACCGGGTGAGCGCGCCAGAATGGTGGAAACGCGCCTGCGACGAACTACGCACTGGCGACCCGGTGCTGGCAGCGATTATCGACCGCTTTCCCGAAGAGCGGCTCGAACCGCGGGCGGATGCGTTCTTCACTCTGGCGCGCGCGATTGCGGGACAGCAGATTTCGGTGAAAGCAGCGCAGACTGTCTGGGGCCGGCTGGAGGCCATTTGCGGTGGGGCGGTGACAGTGGAGGCGGTGCTGGCACGCAGCGTGGAGCAGCTGCGGCCGGCGGGGCTGTCGCAGCGCAAGGCGGAGTACGTGCGCGGGCTGGTGCAGGACCGGGAAGTGTGGGACATCGACTGGGAGCCACTGGGCAACGAAGCGGCGATTGCGCGGCTCTGTCAGCTGCGCGGGGTAGGGCGCTGGACAGCGGAGATGTTCCTGATTTTCCATTTGCTGCGGCCCGACGTGCTGCCACTGGACGACATGGGGCTGGTGGCGGCGATGCGGCGCGTCTACGGGAAAGCGCTTGAGACGGAGGAGCTGCGCGAAATCAGCGCGGTGTGGCAGCCCTGGCGCTCGGTCGCGACCTGGTACCTATGGCGCTCGCTCGACCCGGAGCCGGTCGAATACTAGGCGAGATGCCTACTTGCCAGCCGGCTGCGCCTTCACGACTGCGCCGAGGGCGTGCCGCACCAGCCGTGCAGCGAGCGCAGCGGTGTTGCCGTTGTCGGCGGGCGGGCAGGTCTCGACGCAGTCGAAACCGACCAGCCGGTCGCTCAGGAAATTGAGCGTCTGCAGCACCTCGTAGGGCGTCATGCCGAACGGCTCGGGCGTTCCGACACCAGGGGCGAAGGCGGGGTCAATCACGTCCATGTCGAGGCTAAGGTATAGCGGACCATCGAGCGTGTCGACGATATCCGAGAGGTGCTCACGCAGGTCGGCCCAGCCCGCCTCGACGTAGCTGAGGCCGTCCCCGCGCGCTGCTTGCTGCTCCTCGCGCGATAGTGAGCGCACGCCGACGACGCGTACGCGTTCGACGCCCACGATTTCGGAGACGCGGCGCGTGGTTGCGGCGTGCGACCACTTTGCGCCCTGGTAGCCGTCGCGGTAGTCCAGGTGTGCGTCAAGTATGACGACGCCCAGCTCCGGAAAGTGCTGCTTCAGTGCGGCGACCGCCGGTGGGGTGAGCGAGTGCTCGCCGCCGAGGCCAACCGGAAACTTGCCGGCAGTGCCGATGCGGTCAACGATTTCTCCGATGGCGCTGTTGTTGGCCTCCTGGTCCGCAACCACCTCGACGTCGCCCCAGTCGTGGGCCGGGACGTCGTGCAGGTCGAGACCGAGTTCGTTGAGCCACGACTCGAAGTTGTGGCTGTGGTGCCGGATGGCCCCGGGGCCGGCGGCAGCCCCCTTGCGGAAGCAGGCGGTGCCGTCGAAAGGGTAGCCCCAGATTACGAAGCGCGCGTCGTCGAAGGCCGCTTCAGCGTCGGCAAAAAACTCAGGCACGCGTAACCAGCCGGCGTCCCATCGCCTGCAGGAAGCGGATTTCGCCTCCAGGCTCGAGGCTGCCCTGGAATTCGGTGGGGATATCACCCAGCGGAATGGTGAAGGTTTCCCAGGTCTCCAGGTCCATGAACTGCACCTCACTGCCCATCAGTGCCAGCACCTGCCCCTTGCGGTTGTCCACCTGCGGGACGTGCACCTTGTGTTTCACGGGATGGACCAGCGACCGCTTAGTCCCGTCAAAGATGCCAACAGCGACGATGCGCGCCTTGGATTCGCCGTGCTTGCCAGGCTTGGAGGTGGTGTATTCCACAATCCTGCACGGGGCGTCATCAACGACGAGGTAGCGCCCCACCTTGAGCGACCGGATTTCCTGGATGGTGGTGGTCACGCATCCCACTCCAGCTCACGCCACTGGTCGTCTGCCAGCCAACCGGCGAGCATGCTGCGCGCGGCGATGTTGCGGCGCATGCGCTGCAGGAGGTCAATTGCCACTTCGAGCGCCTGGTCGGGATACTCAGTCTGGCGCGCTTCGAGGCGGGCGATGAGCTGCTCGGCGGTAATCATCCTTCGCGCAGCAGCCCGGCGGTGCGCAGTTCATGCTTGATGTTACGGACGGCGTTCTTGATGTCATTGACTTCGCGCGCGCCAACGCAGACCATCTTACCACTGCCGAAGAGCAGTAGGACCACCTTCGGATCAGCCATGCGGTAGACCAGCCCGGGGAACGCCTCCGGTTCGTATTCAACGTTCTCAAAGCCGAGCGACATCGCAATCTGGATCAGGTTGAGTGTCGACTCCAAATTGGTGGTGGCGACGATGTTCTGGATAACGATGGTTGGCTCGTCATGGACCGGCATTTTGAGCGCGCGCAATTCATCCACTACCTTGTTGATAGCGATGTGCACGTCCGGAATCGAGCGCGCGCCAGTACAAACTACCTTCCCGCTGCGGAAGATGAGTACCGCCGTCTTCGGCTCTTTAAGCTTGTATATCAGCCCCGGGAAGCGGTCCTGGTCATACTCGGCACCCTCGAGCTGGAAGGCAATGTCCTGCAACATCAGTTCCTTACCAATCGAGGCGCTCGCTACAACATTGACTACTGTTATTTCAGCCATAGTAAAACTCCTAAGGGCGGCCTATATAAGTGACCTATATAAAGCTTAAATATAAAATCATCCGGTAGACTGGTAACGTCACGCGACCTTTTTAGCGCACCCTGCGTGGCGCCGCCGGCGGGCCCGTGGGGTAGCTTGGTCCATCCTTCGGCGTTCGGGACGCCGGTACTCCGATTCAAATTCGGGCGGGCCCACCATTCTGTCGCTACAGTGGCTTGCCCGCCGCAAAGAGCGTCTCGAAAATCTGTCCCGAAAGCCGCGCCAGTTCCTCGTGGTGCAACCACAACCCGAGCAGGTGCGTCGCTGACTCTGGCTTTTCCAGGCCGCCGATGAGCAGTTCGGCCTGGTCGATGATGAACATCCCTGCGGCCGGGGTCGCGGCGCGGCGGATTTCGTACTTGCCGGGGAGCCGCGTCAGGTTCAGTGGCGTGTCGCCCAGCGGGAAGAGCAGCCGCACGCGGACGCCGGCCCGTGAGGCGCTCGCGAGGGCACGGCAGAGCGAGTCGGGGATGGCGGAGGGCAGGAACGCAGCGATGCCGTCGATGCTTTCGGTCGCGCGCAGGCACATCTCCTCGACCTGCTGGAAGACGCCCATGTCGTGCACTGTCACCGACTCGGTATAGGTGCGCTCCTGCGCCTCGTAGAGCGGGATGAGCGTCTCCTCGGCGGCGGCGCAGGCCGCTTCCACTTCGCGCAGCCGCAGCTCGGCCAGCCGGCGTGGGTTCTCGGGCGCGTAGGTGCGCGGATGCGGCGAGACCTGATGCACCGCGCCACACGCAACGAGGTTGTCCAGGATTCCGTAAATCCGGGCGCGCGAGAAGGAACATCCACGGCTGACATCCCCGACGGAAGCCTCGCCCGCACGGAGCAGCAGCCGGTAAACCTCCGCCTCGCCACTGGAAAGCCCCAGCGTATGGAGTACGGCATCCGGACTGTGTGGTGTGGCGTCCACGCCTCGGGAAAGGGTTCTGCTATATAAATGTTTTATTTTATTAAACTATTATATACAGGGAACACTGGGAACAGATGAGAGAAGCGGTGATTGCAGGCTACGTCCGTTCGCCCTTCACCCCGGCCCAAAAGGGCGCGCTGGCGAAGGTGCGGCCCGACGAACTGATGGCACAGGTGGTGCGCGGACTGCTCGAGCGGACCGGCGCCGACCCGGCAGGGCTGGAGGACATGATAATCGGCTGCGCGTTCCCGGAGGGCGAGCAGGGGCTCAATGTTGCGCGCATTGTCGGTTTTCTCGCCGACCTACCAGCCTCCGTGGCAGGCACGACGGTGAACCGCTTCTGCGGCTCCTCGATGCAGGCCATCCATATCGCCGTGGGCGCAATCGCGACTGGCGCGGGCGAGGCGTTTGTCTGCGGTGGTGTCGAGTCAATGTCGCGCGTGCCGATGATGGGGTTCAATCCTCTGCCGCACCCCGGCCTCTACGAGCGTGCGCCCGAAGTTTTCATCTCGATGGGGCTGACCGCCGAAAACCTGGCGCGCAAATACGATATCTTGCGCGAAACGCAGGAGGCGTTCGCGCTCGAGTCACAGCAGCGCGCCGTACGCGCTGCGAACGACGGGGGATTCACTGACGAAATAGTGCCAATCGAAAACGGTGGCCCGGTCACCACCGACGGCTGCCCGCGGCCCGACACTAGCCTGGAGGCACTGGCAACACTGAAGCCCGCCTTTGACACCGAGGGCAGTGTGACGGCCGGCACTTCGTCGCCGCTTACCGATGGCGCGGCGGCGGTGCTGGTGACTTCGGCCGATTACGCGCAGCGCAATGGCCTGAAGCCACTGGCGCGCATTCGTGCCACCGCTGTTTCGGGCTGCGCGCCCGAAATCATGGGCATCGGCCCCGTGGAGGCGACCCGCAAGGCGCTCGACCGGGCGGGGCTGGAGCTGAAGCAGATGGACCTCATCGAACTCAACGAGGCCTTCGCCGCGCAGTCGCTCGCAGTGCTGGGTGAACTGGGACTGTCTCACAAAAAGGTGAACCTGGACGGCGGCGCGATTGCGCTGGGCCACCCGCTGGGGGCAAGCGGCGCGCGCATCACCGGTAAGGCCGCCTCGCTGCTGCGGCGTGAGGGCGGAAAGTATGCACTGGCTACTATGTGCATTGGCGGCGGACAGGGCATCGCAACGGTGCTCGAGGCGGCCTGATGCAGCGCGTAGCAGTCATTGGCTCCGGTGTCATGGGCGGAGGCATCGCGGCGCACCTGGCAAACGCCGGGGTGGAGGTGGAACTGCTCGACATCGTCCCGGAGGGTGCCGAAGATCGCGATATGCTGGCACGAGGAGCGATTGCGCGCCTGCACAAGACCAAGCCGGCGCCGCTGATGCACGCTAACTTTGCAGAACGTATCCGGCCCGGCAACCTGAATGACCACCTCGAGCGAGTCTCGGAGGCGGACTGGATTGTCGAGGCAGTTCTTGAAGACCTCAATATAAAGCAGAAAGTGTTCCGGGATCTCGAAAAAGTCCGTAAGGACGGCAGTATCGTTAGCTCCAATACCTCGACTATTCCGCGCGCGCAGCTTGTTGCGGGGATGAGCAAGCGTTTCGAGCGGGACTTCCTGATTACTCACTTCTTCAATCCACCGCGCTACCTGCGACTGCTAGAGATTGTGCCATCGCCCGCGATGGAGCCGGAACGGCTGGAAGCGTTCCGTGAATTCGCCGACAGGCGACTCGGCAAGGGCGTGGTCACCTGCAATGACACGCCCGGCTTCATCGGCAACCGCGTCGGCGGCTACTGGATGCAGTGTGCCATCAACGCCGCTATCGAGCTGGGGCTGACGGTCGAGGAGGCGGACGCGGTGATGGGGCGCCCCATCGGCGTGCCGAAAACCGCGGTGTTTGGGCTGCTCGACCTGGTCGGGCTGGACCTGGTGCCTCACATCGCCCGGAGCATGCTGGCGACGCTGCCCGAAGGCGACGACTACCGCCGCGTAGTTGCCGAAGCCGAAGAGAACGGCATTGCTGCCATTATAGCTGGGATGATTGGGGCCGGTTACACCGGTCGCAAGGGAAAAGGCGGTTTCTACCGGCTCAACCGTACCGAAGGCGGCAAGGTGAAGGAGGCGCGCAGCCTGGCGACCGGAGAATACGCACCTGCTAACCGCAAGGTGGCGCTCGAATCGCCCAGGGCCGCAAAGCAGGGGCTGCGTGCGCTGGTGGAATACCCCGACAAGGGCGGTGAGTACGCATGGAAAGTGCTGTCGCAAACGCTCGCCTACACGGCATCGCTGGTGCCCGAGATAGCGAGTTCGATATCTGACGTTGACTCGGCGATGCGGCTTGGTTACGGCTGGAAGCGTGGTCCCTTCGAAATGCTTGACTTGCTCGGCGTGGAGTGGTTCTGCGAACGGCTTGCTGCCGAAGGCATTGCAGTGCCGCCGCTGCTGGCGCACGGTAGCCCGCTCTACGAAGGCGAGACGCAGCTGATGGTGGAAGGCATCTATGCTCCCGTCCCACGTGCCAGGGGGACGCTGCATGTCGCTGACCTGCGCAAGGCGGGCGAGCCGCTGGCGTCTAATGCGTCAGCGTCAATCTGGGACGCGGGCGACGGCGTTGCGCTATTGGAATTCCACAGCAAAATGAACTCGATTGATCCGCTCACCCTGGAGATGGTCGCCGAGGCTGTGGAGCTGGTTGAGGGGGGCGACTTCGTTGGTCTGGTCATTGGCAACGATGGCGAGCACTTCTCCGCTGGCGCCAATATCGGGCTGGCGCTCTTTGTCGCTAACGTCGGCGCGTGGGAGGAGAGTGACAAGATGATCCGCGGCGGGCAGTTGGCGTTCATGACACTCAAGCACTCCAGCTTCCCAGTTGTCGGCGCGCCCAGCGGGCTCGCGATTGGTGGCGGCTGCGAGTTGCTGCTGGCGTGTGACGCCATTCAGGCACACGCCGAAACCTATACGGGGCTGGTCGAGGTCGGTGTGGGGCTGGTACCAGCGTGGGGCGGTTGCAAGGAGATGCTGCGCCGCTGGACCGAAGCGGGACCGCACGGGCCGATGGCGTCGGTAACGCGCATCTTCGAGAACGTCGGCACCGCCAAGGTCGCAACGAGCGCGTTCGAAGCAAGAGATATGCAAATCCTGCGCGATAGCGACAGAATCACGATGAACCGTGACCGCGTGCTGGCCGACGCCAAGGCGCACTGCCTCGAGCTGGTGGATGGTTACGAGCCGCCCGAGATGGCGACGCATCACCTGGCGGGACCTTCGGGCCGGGTGGGGCTACAGATGGCGGTGGCGGACCTGCTGCGGTCGGGCAAGGCGACCCCGCACGACGGAGTCGTCGCCGGGGAGCTGGCGATGGTGCTGACCGGCGGCGAGACCGACCCCACGGAAGAGCTGGATGATTCAGATATCCTGGACCTAGAGCGAGAAGCCATCCTGAGGCTGATGAAGACGGCGCCGACGCTGGAGAGAATAGAGCACATGCTCAATACCGGGAAACCACTGAGGAACTGAAATGCGCTACAGGGTGCCGAAACGGGATTACGAATTCGTGCTTCGCGAGGTGATGGATATCGAGCAGCTGACGCAGTATCCCGACTACGAGGAGGTGACCTGGGAAACGCTGCAGATGATTACTGACCAGGTGGCCGAGATTGCGGAGGACATCTGGTTCCCGAGCAACCAGGTCGGGGACCGGGTCGGCGCGAAATTCAGGGATGGCGAGGTGACGCTGCCGCCGGAGTTCCACGACGCGGTCAATGCGTTCCGCGATACGGGACTGGTGACGCTGTTCGCGCACCCGGAATACGGCGGCATGGGGTTCCCGACCGCCTTCGAGGTGATGTGCGACGAGATGATGTGCGCGACCAACATGGCGCTGGCAACCATGACGGGACTTGTCAAAGGAGCCTACCGCTGTATCCACCAATACGGCAGTGAGGAGCTGAAGGCACTATACCTGCCGAAGATGGTCAAGGGCAAGTGGTCCGGTACCATGTGCCTCACAGAGGCACATTGCGGGACCGACCTGGGACTGCTGCGCACCAAGGCAGTAGAGCAGGAAGACGGCAGCTACCACCTGAACGGCGAGAAGATCTTCATCACCGGCGGTGAGCACGACCTGACCGAGAATATTCTCCACCTGGTGCTGGCGCGGCTGCCCGATGCGCCAAAGGGCGTCAAGGGCATTTCGCTCTTCCTGGTGCCCAAGTTCATCCCCACTGGTGATGGCAATCTTGGTGAGCGCAACTCCATCCGCGCGCTCTCCATCGAGGAGAAGATGGGATGCAAGGGCTCGCCCACCTGCGTTATCGCGCTCGAGGAAGCGCAGGGCTGGCTGATTGGCGAGCCGAATCGCGGACTGCGGGCAATGTTCTCGATGATGAACCATGAACGGTTGGGGGTCGCCATGGAAGGCGTTGGCGTCGGTGAGGTTGCCTACCAGAACGGGCTGGCGTACGCGCTGGACCGGCTGCAGGGGCGTGACCTGAAAGGAGCGCGATACCCGGAGCAGGAGGCGGACCCGCTGATTGTGCACCCCGACATCCGGCGCATGCTGCTACGCTCCAAGTCGCTCATCGAGGGCATGCGCTGCCTGACTGTCTGGACCGGGATGTCGATTGACCGCTCACTGAAGGATCCCGACGAGGCAACACGCGAGGCGAACGGCGAGCTGGTCGAGCTGCTGACACCGATTGTCAAGGCGCTCTGCACCGACCTGGGCTGCGAAATCGCGAACGACATGCTCCAAGTCTACGGAGGCCACGGCTATATCCGGGAACACGGCATGGAGCAGCTGGTACGCGACCTGCGGATTGCGCCCATCTGGGAAGGCACCAACGGCATCCAGGCGCTCGACCTAGCGGGACGCAAACTACCACGCGACATGGGGCGACTGCTGCGCCGCTTCTTCCATCCCGCACTCGAATTCGTCGAGGCCCATCGCGATGACCCTGATCTGGGGGAATTTGTCGAGCCCTTCGCCAAGGGACTGCGCGGACTGCAGAAGACCAGCATGTTCCTGGCGCAGAAGGGGCTCGGCAACCCGCACGAAATCGGCGCCGGCGCGACCGACTACCTGCGGCAGTTCGGGCTGGTGGCGCTGGGCTACATGTGGCTGCAGATGCTGAAGGTTGCCTTCGCCAAGCGCGGCGATGAGGAATTCTACGAATACAAGCTGGTCACCGGCCGCTACTTCTTCGAGCGTGTCTTCCCCGAGACTATCTCGCGCGCGGTCGCTATCTCGGCCGGGGCAAAAACCATGATGGCGATGCCCGACGCTGGTTTCACCGGTGGCTATCGCTTCTCGGGCAGCTAGTCGACGACCTGACGCCCCAGCGTGTAGAAAGGGTTGCCCGCCAGCCACTGCCCCCCGTCGGCGACAAGGCACTCGCCAGTCACGTAGTCGCTCGCGGCGAGCCAGAGCACCTGCAGCGCCATCTCGTCGGCGGTGGCGAGCCGCCCCCAGGGGATGGTATCGACAATCATCTGCTCCATTTCGGGTGTCGGGAACAGATTCACCTTAGCGCCTTCGGTCGGCACGACGCCGGGGCAGAGCGCGTTGACGCGGATGCCGTGCGATGCCCACTCGAGTGCCAGCGAACGGGTCAGGCTCAGTACTCCTGCCTTGGCTGCCCCGGAATGCGCCACGTAGGACGCGGAGCCCCAGGCATAGTTAGCGACGATATTCACCACATTCGGATTGCTGCCTTTGCGAAGCAGCGAATGGCATGCCTGTGAGACGCGAAAAGTGCCGTCGAGCACTATATCGACGACTGCACGCCAGGCGTTCTCGCTCATCTCGGCCACAGGCGCGAAGAAATTTCCGGCGGCGTTGTTGACGAGCACGTCGAGCCCCCCCCACTCCGTTTTGAGCGTGGTGGCGAGCGCCGCCACGCTCTCGGTGTCGCGGACATCCACGACCTGCGTCAGCGCTTCCGCGCCCGTGGCGGCAGCGATGGTGGCGGCACCAGCCTCCAGATGCTCAGCATTACGTGACGCGATTGCCACTTGCGCACCGTGGGCGGCAAAAGCTGTGGCAAACGCCAGGCCCATCCCCGTGCCACCACCCGTAACGAGCACGCGCTGTTCATCGAACAGATTGGCTCGAAGTGGACTGTCAACCATCGCGGCTCCATCCAGAAGGTCAAATATAATCCCTTAGCGGACTGCCTAGCACGATGGTCACGCTCGAGAAGGTCCGCGAAGCAGCGGCGCGGCTGGAGGGAGTCGCCTATCACACGCCGGTGATGACCTCCAGGGCGATTGACGACCTCGCAGGCCGCCAACTGGTCTTCAAGTGCGAAAACCTGCAGAAGGTGGGCGCGTTCAAGTTCCGTGGCGCCTGGAACGCTGTCGCGTCGCTCTCCGATGCGGAAGCGGCACGTGGGGTCTGCACCCACAGCAGCGGCAACCACGCACAGGCACTGGCGCTCGCGGCGCAGATGCGAGGTATCACGGCACACATCGTAATGCCAGAGAATGTAGCGCCAATCAAGCTGAGTGCAGTCGAGGGCTACGGCGCCGCAATCACGCTGTGCGAGCCGACGCTGGAAGCGCGCGAGACGGCGTTGGCGAAGCTTCTGCACGAGAGTGGCGCTGTGCTGGTGCATCCCTACAACGATGCACACATCATTGCCGGACAGGGGACCGCCGCGCTGGAGCTACTGGCCCAGGCGGAGCTGGATGCAATCATTACGCCAGTTGGCGGTGGTGGGCTGCTCTCGGGCACCTGCATTGCCACTCGGGGTACTGCGCCCGAAGTCGCTCTCTACGGCGCCGAACCGGCCGGTGCTGACGATGCAGCGCAGTCGCTCGCCAGCGGAGAACTGGTGCCGCAGCTCGCGCCCGATACCATCTGCGATGGCCTACTCACTAGCCTGGGCGAGCTCACCTGGCCCATCCTGCGCGACCACCTCGCGGGCATCATCACCGTCGATGACGACGCTGTCCGGCAGGCGATGCGGCTGCTATGGGAACGGATGGAGCTACTGGTCGAGCCAAGCGGCGCTATCGGCCTCGCAGCAGTGCTATCGCCCGGTTTCCAGAGCGACGCACAGCGCGTCGGCGTCATCCTCACTGGCGGCAATGTTGATCTCGTAAAGTTCTTTCAGGAGTAGGGTGGCGGGCCCGCCGGGATTCGAACCCGGGGTCTCCGGCTTAGAAGGCCGGTGCCCTTCCAGCTAGGCTACGGGCCCCACACGCCGGGAAGTGGGGCGGCTTAAGGGATTTGGCTGCAGCCGCCAGATTCCCCTACCGGCAGTATTTATTTTAAATATCTATCGTCAGTGAATTCTGCTGCCGTTCTCCACCTGCTGGTCAGGCTGGAGCAAGCTCACTACCTTGCCGCTTTCGGCGGCTAGCAGCATCCCTCCCGACTCGACGCCGCGGAACTTCGTGCGCTCCAGGTTCACAAGCACGGCAATCTGCCGCCCTTGTAGCTCGTCGGCCTCGTATATGCCGCGCAGGCCGGTCACCAGGCGGCGTGTGGGGCCACCAAAATCAACCTCCAGCAGCCACAGCTTGTCTGCGTCCGGATGCTTCTCGACGCCGGTCACGGTGCCGACGCGGATGTCCAGCTTCTTGAAGTCATTGAAGCTGATTTCTGGCTTTAGCTCGTGGAGCTCGTTGGGGGGCATTTCTTTCTCCAGGACCTTCTGCAGGTCCAGTTTTGCAAACAGCGGCTTGGGCCGCTGCAGGGTAAAATCATTCTCGCCGTCCAGGACCGCATCCCAGCCCACCTCCTGCGGCGTGCCGGACAGGCCGAGATACTGCCACGCAGTCTCTCCCGTACGAGGCATATACGGCAACATCATGATTGAGAGAGCGCGGCAAATATTCAGGAAACCGACCAGCTGTACCTCGCACGCGGCGCGGTCCTGCTTCAGGAGCTTCCACGGCGCCGCCTCGTTGAGCGCAGCGTTGGTCGCCTGCGACAGTTCCAGCATCGCAGCCAGGCCGCGCTTGAACTTGCATGCGGCGAGCGCCACGTCCATCTTCGCGTGAGCCTCTGCGGCGCGGTCGCGCAGCTCGGGCAGGCTGCACTCATCGGCGTGGAGCCCGTCGGGGAAATTCTTCTGTGCAAAGGATATCACGCGGTGCAGCAGGTTCCCCAGGTTTCCAATGAGCTCGGTATTGACCCGCGTGACGTAGTCTTCCCAGGTGAAGCTGGTATCCTTCTGCTCGGGCATGACTGCTGCCAGGTAGTAGCGCAGCGCCTCCGGGTCGTAGCGCTCCAAATAGTCGGGAATCCAGACCGCGTGGCGGCGCGACTTGGAGAACTGCGCTGAGTCCAGCAGCAAATACTCGTTGGCCGGCACGTCGTGCGGCAGCTTCAGCCCGCAGCCGAGCAGCATCGCGGGCCAGATGATGGTGTGGAACGGGATGTTGTCCTTGGCCATGAAGTAGCGGTGCTCCGCCTCGGGGTCGTCCCACCACTTGCGCCATGCCTCATCGTCGCCCTGCAGCTGCGCCCAGTGGCGTGATGCCGAGAAGTAGCCCATCACCGCCTCGAACCAGACGTAGATGCGCTTGTCCTCGTAACCGTCGCGCGGAACGGGGATGCCCCACTCCAGGTCGCGCGTCACGGCGCGGTCGACTAGCCCCTCCTCAAGCCAGTTACGGGTGAAATTGAGCACGTTCGATTTCCAGTGCTCCTTGCCCTCGGCGAGCCACTCGAGCAGCTTTTCGCGAAAGGCGGAGAGCCGGAAGAAGAGATGCTCAGTCTCGCGGAACTCCAGGGCAACTTCGGGGTTCAGCTTCGGGTGCGGGTCGATAAGTTCATCCGCGTCGAGCGTCTTGCCGCAGCTGTCGCACTGGTCGCCGCGTGCGCCGGTCGAGCTGCAGTGGGGGCAGGTGCCCTCGACGTAGCGGTCGGGCAGGAACTGCCCCGCCTTCGGGTCGTACGGCGCGGTGGTGGTGCGTGGCTCGATGTAGCCCGCGTCATCGAGCCGCCCGATGATTTCGTGCACCACCGCCTGGTGCTCGGGCGTATGCGTATGGGTAAACAGGTCGAAGGAAATCCCCATTTGCTCCATGGAGCGGGAGTTGATCTCGTGGTAGCGCAGCGCCACCTCCTCCGGCTCGGCCCCTTCCTGCTGCGCGGTGACCATGATGGGGGTGCCGTGCATGTCGCTGCCGCTGACCATCAGCACCTGGTTTCCCTTGAGCCGGTGGTAGCGGGCAAAGATGTCGGCCGGCAGGTAGCAGCCCGCCATGTGGCCCAGATGCAGCGGCCCGTTGGCGTATGGCCACGCGACGGCGACGAGGACGTGCTTCACGGTGGCGCAATCCTCCCGTTATAAATCAGCCACGGGCGCCAGCACTCTTATCCCCGCGCGGCTGCCGGGGCGTGTTCTGCATAGAGCGCGACTATACGGTCGAGGCGGCGCGGCGACTGCCACAGCTGCCCGCGGAGCATCCCTGCTACCGGCTGCATGGCCATCGTTTCACCGTCACGCTCGCCATCGAGGGCGACGCCGATAACGAGAAGCAGTGGGTCGCCGACTACTACGACATCGATGCCGCCTACGAAAAGCAGGTCGGCACTCTGATTGACCATAACTACCTCAACGATGTTCCCGGGCTAGAAATCCCGACAACCGAGGTCATTGCACGCTGGGTCTTCGAGCGGCTGAAGCCAGCGCTTCCGGGGCTGGTCGAGGTCGTCATAGCCGAGGAAAATGATACGCGCTGCAGCTACCGACCCGGCTAGCCGCTGTTGCCCAAATACTCGACCAGCCCCGCCAGTGCCTTGCCGCGGTGGCTGACGCCGTTTTTCTCCGCCAGCGGCAGTTCGGCAAAAGTCCGTTCGTCGCCTTCCGGGATGAAGACCGAATCGTAGCCGAAGCCACCGTCACCGCGCGGCGCGCGGGTGACGCGGCCGCGGCAGCTGCCGTAGAACAGCCGCTGCCCGCCGTCTGGCAGCAACAGGCCCAGCACGCAGCGGAACTCGGCGCTGCGCTCTTCCCCGTCGCCAAGCAGCGCCAGCACGCCGGCCGGGCCAATGGTGTCCCAGGCGTAGCGGCTGTAGACTCCGGGAAAGCCACCCAGCGCGTCGACGAACAGACCTGCGTCATCGATGAGCAACACCTCTCCAGGATAGTGATGGGCAAGCCAGTCCAGACCAAACTCGACCACCACCTCGAGCGTAGGTGCCTGCACCTCGGGATACTCCAGCGCGCGTTGAGTGGCCGTATGGCCGAGCGGCTCCAGCGCCGCCACCAGCTCACGCACCTTCCCCGCGTTGGAGGTCACCAGCCCCAGCTCCATTGCACCCGCAGCAGCGGCCGGTTTTAGCCGCTCCCGCCGCCACAGGCTCTTTAACCGGGGCAGCGTCGCGAACACCGCGCGGGGGTCGCATAGTCTGGCCATTGCGTCGGATTGCTAATCCGATGGGCTTGTCCCACGGGGGTTCAAATCCCCCCCCCCGCGCCATTTTTTTCTCTTATACCGGATCAGGCTCTTGTCTCTAGTTTAGCGCCTTTTTGTCTCCAGTTCTGGAGGGCTCTGAATCCTGCTAGAACTGCATCACCAGCAGTAAGCCACCGTAGCCAGCAAACATCAGGGTGGGTGTGTCCCAAGTATGTGGTGAGAAGGCTTCGGCAAGGGTCATCGCCAGCGGTACTATGGCGAGTGCGAGTACTAGCTGGATAGTGGTGAAGTATGGTGCGTGCAGCGCAACAACGACTAGTCCCGTGAGCAGGATGAATCCACTACCCTCGAGAGTGCGGACGTAGGTGCGGTCAGTCCAGAGCGCGCGCGTGCGGTACTCGTGCTTGCCCCAGCGCACACCAATTGGCTCAGCGAGTCCATCGCCGACGGCGTTTATCAGCAGAGGAATCATGACGAGCTGCTCGAGGCTGATTTCACCGAAATACCAGATGGCGGGCAGCATCACCATGAAGCCGGCGACAAACTGGCTGAAAATCCAGACCAGCGTGAACGGCCGATCCTCCGGCCGGTCGAATGCTTCGAACATAAGCTGGTAGGGCGGAATGCGGCTGCGGATTGGCTCCCAGAAGACCAGCAGCGAAAGTGTCACGATAGCGGCGCTGGAGAACAGGTATTCAATATCGGCGAAGGTCTCAACTGCCAGCTGCCGGTCAATCGCCACTGGGAGGAAGAAAATCGAGACGTGGTTCAGCTTGCGGGTGTAGTTCACTTTGACCCCGCGCCGCGCCAGCCAGCCGCTGCCGAGCATGATTGCCAGCAGCGCGAAACCCTTGAGCAGCGTCGATTCAACCTGCGGCGTAATTTCCATGCGGCACCGGGGCTGGTGGACCGGGCGAGATTTGAACTCGCGCCCTCCTCCATGCCAAGGAGGCGATCTTCCAGACTGATCTACCGGCCCACGCGGCCAGTCCACGAAGGGAACGCTTTAAGGATTGCCGCGCGCAGCCCTCAATTCCCGGGGGAGAGTGGCCTGATGGTCCACGCCACCAGCGCCACGCCGGCCAGCATGACCGCCAGCAGTTCCAGCCCCAGCAGGCTCCCGAGCAGCAGCCCCAGTAGCGCCGACAGTGCCAGCAATTGCTCCCGCTTCAGCGCCAGCGCGCGGGCAGTGGTCGCGAGCCCCAGGAGGGCGGCCAGCGCGGGGAAGCTGGCGGCGCCCGCCAGCGCGCCAGTGGCTTCAAAGACCGGCGCCTGCACTGCGACTGCCTCCAGCTGGAGCTCGTAGTAGCCGCTGACGTTGAACTGTTCCCCGTCAACCATAGTCACCTGCCAGCGATACTGGAAGGTGCCGAATTCCGGCTCGGCCTGCATACGCCAGTCACAGCCTGCCCCGCTGGACGCGACTGGTCCCGGTGACGGTACCTCAGGCCATTCCTCGTCATGGTCCGCGACGGGGCCGTGCAGCAGCAGCGTCACCGACGCGAGGTCGCCGCATGCCCAGGGCGTTGTGAGCGTGAGCGACAGGCTGCCGTCCACCAGGCCTGGTTCTGCGATCGGCATCCAGTCCTCGAGTGCCATGTGCGCGTCGGCGTCGCTGCGGCCCCAGATGAACTCAGCCTCGCCGACGACCGAGAGCGTTGCGAAGACCTCCAGCTCCAGGATCGAGCCGGTGCTGGCGTTGAGTTCGAAGCGGTCCGACTGGAAGGGGATATTCGTGACGTACGGCTCGTAGAGCTGTACCGAGTTGCTCTCGCCGCCAACGACCGTTACGCCGTCGACCATGAAGTTAACGCGAATCGAGATGTCGCCGACACTGGTGGGTCCGGTGTACATTACGACCGTCAGCATGGTGTCGTTTATGGCGAGGTTGCTCGCAAGCGGGGGCGTCAGCCAGCTGCCGACGCGCATCTCGCCGCCGCTGGTAACCATCACGCTACCATCCTGCGCGGCGCCGACGCCCTCGCGCAGCAGCCGTCCCGGGTCCTGGTCGTCGGAAAGCCACATCAGCAGCCCCGACGTCTCGGGCGGCGGGTCGTGCGCCAGCGTCGCGGGGGCCAGCAGCGCCAGCGACAGCAGCACTGCGACGAGCAGGGGAAGCGCCCGGGTCACGGCCCCGCGATAAGTTGAAGCTATTAATCCCTTCCTGCTGCCGGTGCCGTGCTCCGCCGCTTCGCCCGCCGCGCGTCGCTTTTGTCGCTGCTGCTGCTCTTGCTGCCGGCCATGCTGAGCCCTGGCGCGGTGGCGCACGGCGAGGCGGACGAGGAGGCCAGCGCACTGGAAGAATTTCTGGCATCGAGCACGACGCGCACCGCGACCGCCTTCCTGCACTCGGTGGGCGCCATCCTGCTGACGACCGGACTGGTGGTGCTGCTGGTGATGCTGCGGCAGCCGTCACTCGAGCTGGAGCCGAACACGCTGGTGGCCAACCGACTGGTGCTCGCGGGAATCGCCATGAACCTCGTCGGGGGGCTGATGCGGCTGTTCGAGCCGGGCCACCCCAGCCTGCTGGAGTTCATGGAAAACCGCTGGGTGACGATGCTGGCGACCAAGCACATCCTGCTGCTGATAACCTACACCGCCTCGATTGTCGCCACCCGCAGCGCGGTC
>JAKURS010000090.1 GCA_022449705.1 Candidatus Poseidoniia archaeon
TATGGGCACTGATGTGCACCACAAGACGCTTGGCATTATCGGCCTTGGCCGCATCGGTTTTGCACTCGCGCAGCGTGCGCAGGGCTTCGGCATGCACATCATCTACAGCGACCTTGAACCGAAGCCGTACGCCGCCGAGGTCAACGCGGAGTACATTGACATGTATACCCTGTTGCGCAAGAGTGATTTTGTCTCGCTTCACCCCTTCTACGACAAGAAGTCGCACCACTTAATAGATGAGCGCGAGTTTAAGCAGATGAAGAATAGCGCCTTCCTGATTAATGTCAGCCGTGGTCCTGTAGTGAACGAAAAGGCACTCGTGAAAGCGCTGAAAGCGGGCGAAATCGCCGGCGCGGCGCTCGATGTCTACGAGCACGAGCCAAAGATGGAGCCAGAACTGGCGGAGATGGACAACGTCGTTATCGTCCCGCACATCGCTTCCGCTAGTCTGGAGACCCGCACGGCGATGGGCAACATCGCGGTCGATAACGTGCTGGCGCGCTGCCGCGGGGATGCGCTGACGACCTGCCTCAACCCCGAAACGGCAGGGTAGCGCGACGCGGCGGTGCGGCAATCGCGCATGCTTGGCGCCGCCGCAGCGTTTATCATTACCCCTGCGCCCGGCAATTCGCCTCGGGCTTCGGAGGAGAGCTCACAGTTTTTTACCTCAATTCCCGCTCGGGGCAACCTGGTCTGCGCCACCCTTTTAGCGACATCCACCTGCCGCCGGCCGTGAGCTTCGCAGGAATGCCAATTGCGGTCGTCGACAACGGCGGCCAGTGGACGCACCGTGAATGGCGAGTGCTCAACTACCTCGGCTGCGACGCGGAGATTGTGCCGAACACGACCTCCCCATCGGAACTGGAGCGCTTCCGGGCGCTTGTGCTCTCGGGCGGCGCGCCGCGCATCGAATCCGAGTCGGAAGCGCTGGGACTCACCGCAGAATACCTTGACGCCGCCCGCTGGCCCATCCTCGGCATCTGCGTCGGCCACCAGTATATGGCAACCCACTATGGCGGTGCAGCCGGCCCGGCGAAGGTGCCGGAATTCGGGTCGGCGCTGGTCACGGTCGCCGAGCGGGGATGGCTAATGGAGGGGCTGCCGGACGAGTTAACGGTCTGGGAGAGTCATAACGACGAGGTGACGCGGCTGCCCGACGGGTTCGACATCTTGGCGTCGAGCGACGACTGCGCGGTGCAGGCGATGCAGCACCGCAAATTGCCGTACGCAGGGGTGCAATACCACCCCGAGGTCGAGCACACGGAGTACGGCGCAGAGCTCTTCACCAACTTTCTGGAATTTGCGCAGGCTTGGGAAGGCTAATCGCAGGGGAAGCCGCTTTTAGCGGGCTGGCGCTCGCCCCACCGGTATGGTGACCATGGGCAGTGACGACAGGATTGGACAGATTTTTGGCATCGAGAGCAACATTGGTGAGCTTCCGGACGGTGACCGGAAGGCGATTCGCGGCTGGTGCTACTACGACTGGGCCAAGTCTGCTTTCGAGACCAGTATCGTCGTCGCCATCCTGCCGGTCTACTTCGTCACACTCTTCAAGTATGCGTACGGCACCGAGATTACGCTGGCCGGCTTCACGTTTACGGGCGACTCGATGTGGGCCTGGGCGACGTTCCTGTCGGCCATCATCATCGCGTTGGTCGGCCCCGGCATGGGAGTCATCGCCGACCGTGCCGAAATCAAAATGAAGCTGACCAAGTACCTGACTTGGCTAGGGGCCGGCGCGACGGTGATGCTGGCGGGGGCCTACTTCCTCTCGTCGCACTGGGGATTCATCTGGCTCTTCGTCTTCTATGTGCTGGCGAATATGGGGCTGCTCTCGGCGACCATTTTCTACAACGCGATGCTGCCCTACCTCGGGGAGCGCGCCAGCGCCGACTACCAGGTGGCGCATAGGGGCGGGCCGGTGCAGATGGATGACATCTCCAACCGCGCCTTCGCCTACGGCTACCTCGGCGGCGGTATCCTGCTCGCAATCCATCTGGCGATTGTCACTATCCTGGTCGACGCCGACGGGAACCTGCTTAGCTGGGTGGTGCCGGTGGCCCTAGCCAGTTCCGGACTGTGGTGGTACGGCTTTGCACTGATAACTATTAATTGGGTCCCCGAACCGCACATCGAGAATCCGGTGCGTGACCTTACCTTTGGCTCGGCCACACGCCTTGCTCTGACCGAGGTGCGCAAGACTCTCGGCGAGGTGAGCCGCTTCAAGGTGCTCGCGCTCTACATCGTGGCCTACTTCTTTTTCATCGACGGCATCAATTCCGTGACCGCGCTGGCTGGTGCATTCGGCGCCAGCGTACTCGGCATCCCGCTGGCGCTCAATATGGCGGTCATCCTGATTGTGCAGTTCGTCGCCGCCCCGTCGGCGATGCTCTTCACGCGGCTGGCAGGCTCAACTTCTACTAAGACTGCGCTCACCGCGGCATTGGTGGGCTGGTGCGTCGTCATCTTCGGAGCGGTCGGCTTTGCGCCACTCGAGCTCCAGGAGCATGAAGAGTACGACTTCCAGCTAGATTCAGCCAACGGCGACTACGAGGTTACGGCACTGGGCACGGTCTGGCTGGGTGATTCCGATACAGACACAGTATTCTACGATGCGTGGCAGGATATCCTACCGCTCGATGAGGAGGGCGAAATTTCGTCCGATGTGACCGGTACCGCCAGTGAAGCGCAGGCGACTGCGTTCCTTGCGGCCATAGACGGCGACGGCCGTTTCTCTGCTTCCGTCAGTGGTGGGAATCTCACCGACCGGACTGCGCTGGGGAAAGATCATCCCACCTCGCTTGGTGACGGTGCCGTCGACGCATTCCCGGTTTTCCTGCGCGACAATTTCTGGGCGCCACTCGGCTTCGGCATCTCGATACAGTGGCTATTCCTGGGGCTGATGGCAGGGACACTGCTAGGCGGCTCTCAGGGACTGGCGCGGAGTATCTTCGGCCAGATGGTGCCGCAGACCCGCTCAGCAGAGTTCTTCGGCTTCTTTGGCTTCTTCGGCCGCGTCGCCGCCTTCCTCGGGCCGCTAATCTACGTGGTTGTCACTGGCCTGCTTGACAGCCGCACCGCTATCCTGAGCCTCGGCGCGCTGGTGGTTATTGGCGCCGTGCTGCTCCAGCGGATTGACGTTGCCGAGGGAATCCGCGTCGCGCGCGCCGAAGACGAGCGAAAACGCGGTAACACGGAGTGAACCGGCGCGCGAGAATTAAATGAGCCCGGCTGAGAGAAGAGAATCAGCTATCAAAAAGATACGGGGCAAGGTAAAGGAATTTAGAGAAGAGGCAAAGAAACCAAGGGAGAGTATAACTTCCAAGACCTCTATGTTCAGCATAGTATCATGGTCATTCTATGATCTTGGTAATACTATTTTTTCAATCTTGATTGTTTCATTTTA
>JAKURS010000091.1 GCA_022449705.1 Candidatus Poseidoniia archaeon
GGGCCGGACTACACCACGGGAGCGCCGGTCCGGCTGCGGGCTTTCACCTTAATAGTTTTCGTCGAGCCACTGCGCCGTATCACAGATGGCAGCGCGGCTGCCGAACTCGGGCGTCCACCCAAAGCCCTTAAGCTTCTCTACGGCAAGTAACATTCGTTTCACGTCGCCCTTCCAGCCGCGCCCCCCATCGATTCCTCCAGTGAAGTTATATTCCACGTCTGCGAGTCCGAGAGCTTCACAGACAGCATCCGCCACGGTCACTACGTCGATACCATCCTCCGAGCCGACGTTGATCGCGGCGAAGCCGCCGTTCGGGCATGCTTCGGCTGGCGAGACGGCGAGCATGCCGGCGATGCAGTCGGCGACGTGGAAGTAGGACTTGAACTGCTTGCCGTCGCCCAGGATTTCCAGTGCCCCGGAATCGGCGCGCAGCTTGTGGAAGAAGTCGAAAGTAACGCCGTGGTTGCTGCGCGGGCCGACGCAGTTGGCGAAGCGGAATGAGATGCTGCGACCACTCTCCATGGCGCAGAAGCGCTCGATGAGCTGTTCCGCCTCGAGCTTGCTCTGCCCGTAGGCCGAGATGGGCGCTAGCGGCTTGTATTCCTCGGGAGTCGGCACGACGCTTGCCTCGCCGTAGACGGTCGAGGTCGAAGTAAACACAAGGTCGCGCACCCCGCAGCGCGCCATCGCCTCGATCACCCTGCGGGTGGCGTCGACGTTCTGCCGGAACATCTTCTCTGGTTCGGTGATTCCGATGCGTACCTCGGGGTTAGCTGAGAGGTGCCAGACGACGTCAATACCATCGAGCATCGCGTCGAAGCCGTTATCGAGCAGGTCCAGCCGGTGGAATTCAATAGCATCGCGTGAGCCAGCGAGGAAATCAAGGCTCCCTGAAGAGAGATTGTCAAGCACGCTGACGCGGTCGCCCCGCGCGACCAGCGCATCTACCAAGTGTGAACCGATGAAGCCGGCGCCGCCTGTGACCAGCGAGTGCGTCATTCTTCTTCCTCGGAGCCCTTCTTGTCATTGCCCTCCGGCTCATCTGCAGGTGCATCCTCTTCAGGTTTCCCCTCTGGCAGGAATGCGTCGAGCACGGTCGCAGTGGTCTTCGAAATTACCTGCCCCGTTTCGCCCATGGCGCGGAAGACGCCGGTGGTCGCTGCGCCTGCCAGGTCGGCTGCAGCGCCGACCGGGGCGCCGATGATGCCTTCACGGTGGAGCCCCAGCACCTCTTGGAACTCGTCCAGGCTCAGCTCATCCCAGTGGCTGAAGATGTAGAGGATGGTCACCAGGATCATCACTAGCAGCAGCGCAATCAGCAGCCCGTAGGTACCCATCTGCCCGGCGAGCCCGAGCCCGAAGACGACTGAGGCGGCGATAATCAGCGACCCCAGCACCCCACCAATGGTCACCGCCCCCAGAATGGGGTAAGTCCCCATCCCCATCGCACGCCCCAGCAGCGTGCCGCCGACCGACCCGGAGCCCTGGAACGGAAACATCACGAACAGCAGGATGCCGGCGAAGGCAATGCGCCCGACCCAGGGGCGCTGCTCCAGGATTTCGTGGCCCTTAGCCTGCGCCCGCCGGATGCCGCCGCCGACGAAGGGAATGCGGCGCGTTAGGTCGAAGTTCCACGCTAGAAAGACCCCGACCATGATGTCGACGAAGGCGGTCGCGGCCGCCAGCACCCATGGGTTGACCCCCGCTGCAATCCCGAGTGGGATGACGGTCCCCTTGCCGAGCGGCGGCACGAAGTAGAGCAGCATCAGCTGCGAGACCACCAGGAAGTCGCGGGTGGAGATAGTGAGGAACATCACCAGGAAGCCGGCGACAGTCGCGAATAAGGGGGCAAAGAACTTGAGCAGCGCCAGCAGCACCGCCTCGCCCCCGATGGCGTAGACCAGCACCCACATCCCCAGCATGGTCAGTGTGTGGAAGCCGAAGCTCCACCAGAAAGTGGGCTGGATGTTGGAGACGCGCGAGGTGAGCAGCTCGTGCTCGAAGGTTACAGGATGCCCGGTATGCGGCGTGCCGAAGCCTTCGCCTGTCACGGTGCCGGGTACCCAGCTCCCGTCCTGCACTTGCCCCGAGCCGTTGCCCTCGACCACCACCACCGCCTCCAGGTAGACCGAGGCGCCGACCGGGTAGCGCAGTGCAACATCCCCCGGCAGCCGCAGCGTCGCCCCGCGCAACTCCAGGTAGGTGTAGTCCAGATCCTCCCCGTCAGCGACGTACTCCACGCGGGAGTTGACCAGCGTCACGTTCTCGGTCGAGAGCCCTTGGAAGACGACCGCCTTCATCGTGCTCTTCTGCAGCGTGACGTTGCTCAGCCGCGAGCCGTCCCACTTGACGCCGCGCAGCTCCGACTGCACCAGCACCGAGTCGCGCCACTCGCTCCCGCGCAGCAGTACGCTGCGCATCTCGGTGTGCTCCAGCCGTCCCCGCTCGAGCAGGCTGGACTGGAACAGCACCGCCTCGAATTCACCGTGCGAGACGACCGTGTCGACCAGCGTAACGTTGTAGAACGCGACCCGCTCGAAGCGGCAGTTGATGAAAAAGCCGCCCCGGAAAATAACATCCTCGAACACCACTTCACGGAACACCACATCGTTGAACAGGAAGCCATCTACCTCCAGCCCCCGGAAGTGGTACCGCTCCAGCACCAGCGTGTTGGAGTAGTTCGTCGCCGCGCCCTGTGTGAAGGTCTGCTGCAGTGGCGGGAACAGCACCTCGGAAGTGCCGTTGCGCAACGTCTCGCCCCCGGAGCTTTGCCGCTCCGGCCCGGGCTGTGGTAGCGGCAGCGCCTCCAGCGGACCGTAGTACTCCATGGAGTCGATAACCCCTTCCAGAGTTATCCGTTCGCCGGGGGCGAACTCAACGTAGTCGCCTTCGGCGGTGTAGCGCGCCAAGCTGGACTGGTCGGCGCCGCGCAGCGACCAGTAGCCGCCCTGACTCTCATCCAGGAACCCCTGCGGCCAGCCCGCTAGGCTCAGCCCCAGCAGCACCAGCAGCACTCCCAGCACTAGGTAGGGGCGCGACGCGCTGCGCACCTTGCCGACGAAGACCCAGAAGGCGTCGACCACTAGGTCAATCTCGTCCCGGTCGCGCCGCCGCACCCGCACCAGTACTTCTTCTCGACGCGGCCGCCGCGCTATCGGGCGCTTGCCCGGATCGAGGCCCGGCAGCGGTTCCTGCCCACCCTCACCCACTTCGGATTCCGGCGCCTTGGCCGCCTCCGGCTCCCGCGCTGCGTCTTCCGGTACATCCGCCGGCTCGTCCGTCTCCGCCTGTTCCTTGTCGGGCATCCGCCGCCGCATCCCTTCCGCGGGTTTAATCATTCACTTCAGCCGCCCGATGCAACAAGCACGACGCGGACGCCGCCCTCAGGCAGCGCGGAGGTG
>JAKURS010000092.1 GCA_022449705.1 Candidatus Poseidoniia archaeon
AAGTACGCATCGTCGGCGGCTGAACCAAATCAGAAATGCTTCTCTAACTTTGCCATTATCTGTGGCTTGGGCAGTGCACCGACCATCTGGTCGATTTTCTCGCCGTCCTTGAAAAGCATCATGGTCGGGATGGACATGATACCGTGCTGCGACGCAACGCCCTGATTCTCGTCGGTGTTAACCTTGGCAATGGTCACCTTGTCACCGTGCTCATCAGCGATTTCTTCCAGTATCGGCGCCACCATGCGGCAGGGGCCGCACCAGGGTGCCCAGAAGTCCACCAGCACCAGCGGGTTGTCTGCGATGATTGACTCGAAAGTGTCGTCTGTCACCTCTATTGCGTTGCCCATCCAATTCACTCCATTAACGGGCCCCTCTGGACCGCGGTGAGCGCGCCACCTGAGGGGCAGTTAAACGCTTTTGCGCCGGCTAGCCGGAGATGACCTGCCAGCCCCGCGCGATGGCTTGCGAGACGCGTTGCGGCGCGTGCGCCTCACGCACCTTCAGCGCCGGCACTACACCTCGCTCGGCAAGCGAATGGGAGCAAGCGAACACCGCGCCGCCCAGCTCGGAGATTACCTGTAGCGCTGCCTGCGCCTCATTGCTCGCTCCCTCGGCCAGCCACTCGACACCGTCGCCCTGCAGCAGCACCGCGACACCGTGGTCGCCCAAACCGGCCTGCGACTCCGCCAGCCGCAGCAGTTCCAGCGCGCGGCTCGCGTCAGCGGGGCCACTCAGCAGCAGGTAGAGCGCGCCAGCCATTACAGGGTCGAATGCGTCCCGTCGCAATAAGGTGCGTTGCCGGACTGCTTGCAGCCGCACCATGCAACCGTCTTCGCTTCGTCGAGCGTCACGACAATGGGTGACAGGCCGGTCTTCTCGCGCGAGTGCGCGCCATCACAGTAGGGCTGGTTCGCCGAGCGGCCGCAGGCGCACCATGCCACGGTACGCGCTTCTTCCTCGCAGACGAAGGGCGATTTCTGCGCGATTTCCGGTTCAGCCATAGCCGGGCACCCTGCGGCCGGCCATAAATCCATCGCTCTCCACAGATTTTTTTGGTCATCCGAAATATTATATATGCTCATTTTTCCGGGCAGCCGGATTCCTTGTTCTCTAACATTGATGAATTGGTAGCAGGAGGTGTAATCGGCTTCCGTGAGGCGCTCGAAGCGGCGCTCATAGTTGGTATCCTGGTCGCGCTGCTGCAGCGCACAGACCGCGGGGCAATGGTGCGCTGGGTCTGGGGCGGCGTGGTCGTTGCAGTCGTTGCATCTGTCGCGACCTGGCAGGCGTTCTTCCTTGTCACCGGCGAATTCTCGAAGCACAACGAGGAACTCTTCGAAGGCCTCCTCTATCTCATTGCGGCGGCGCTGATTACGTCAGTGGTGCTGCACATTTTCGGCCACGAAACACGAGGCATGATTGAGCGCAAGGCAGAGGTGGCCATTGCCCGCCGCGAGGCGCTCGGCATGGGGCTGCTCGCCTTCATCTCGGTCTGGCGCGAAGGGGTCGAGACAGTTATTTTCCTCGGCGCCGGCACGCAGACTGGAGATGCCGTCATCGGCGCGCTGGTCGGAATCACGCTCGCCTGCGGCTTTGGCTGGTTCATTTTCGTCTCGACGCGCAGGATTGACCTGCAACTGCTGTTCGACGGCTCTACCGTGTTCCTGGTGCTCTTCGCCGCCTACCTGGTATCGAAGGCGGTCCACGAATTCAGCGAGATTGGCCTGCTTCCCGAGAACAGACTGCTGCCAGCCGCTGCCGTGCTGGCCTACTTCGGTATCACGCACGTGGTTTCAAGCCACTACGGCGTCTCACTGGTGAAGGCGTGCAATGGCGTGCTGAGTGCGTTGACACCAAAGAAAAACGATACCTGACCTGCATCATGCTGATTAACCACTCGCGAATGCCCCGTTTCCGATGGGGCGTATCCGGCTGCTGGACGAGCATACCGTAAACCGTATCGCCGCTGGCGAGGTCATCGAACGGCCAGCGTCAGTGGTCAAGGAACTGGTCGAGAATGCACTCGACGCTGGAGCCAGGCGCATCGCGGTGCGGGTCGAAGAGGGTGGCATCGCGCTGGTGAGCGTGCGTGATGATGGCTACGGCATGGAGCGAGGCGACGCGCTGCTCGCGTTCCAGAAGCACGCTACCTCTAAAATCCGTGATTTTGACGACCTGCTGGCGGTGCCCACCGCAGGCTTCCGCGGCGAGGCACTGGCGTCGATCGCCGCCGTGGCGCGGGTGCGGCTCACTACCTGCGAACCAGACGCCCAGAACGGAACACGTGTGCTGGTGGAGGATAACCGTGTCGAGTCAGTCGAAGACATTGCTGCGCCGGCCGGCACCACGGTCGAGGTGGCGGAGCTGTTCCACGCGCTGCCGGCACGCGCCAAGCACCTGAAGCGGCCGGCGACCGAGCTGCGGCACGTGATGCGCGCCGTAACGGTGCTCGCTATCGCGCACCCGGCAGTTGGTTTCGAGCTGGTGCATGGTGAACGCACGCTCATCGACGCTCCGCCAGGCGACCTGCGCGAGCGTATCGGACTGCTGCTGGGACGCGAGACCGCGCGCGAACTGGTCGAGCTGGATTTCGAATCGCCGACGCTCTCTATTGCGGGAATGCTCGCCAAGCCCGCCATCACCCTGCGGTCGCCGCAGAAGCTTTTCCTGCACATCAACGGACGCCCGGTGCAGGCGCGCTCGCTGGCTTACGCGATTCGCGCCGCGTACAGCAACCTGCTACACGAGGGCCATTTCCCGGTCGGCGCACTCTTCCTGACGCTGCCACCAGAGGAGGTGGACGCCAACGTCCATCCCGCCAAGCAGGTAGTGCGGCTTGCGCGCGAGGACGCAGTCTGCTCGACGCTGCGGCAGGTGGTCGAGCGGGTGCTGCAGGACCAGGCACTGATGCCGCACCTGGAGCTGGGCGAACCCGCTCCCGCGCTGCCGCACGCTGCGGTTGCGGGAACAACAGCCGCTGCCGGCGACGTGGCAATGGCCACCACGGCCGGAGTACAGGCGCAACTGGCGGTGGAGCGGCAGGACCAGCCGCTGCCGGCGAGCAGCCTGCCGGGGATGCGGCCTCTCGAACTTCTTGACGACCGGTATATAATAGCAAAAGGCCCGGATGGCGTCTATATCATCGACTTCCATGCCGCGCACGAGCGAGTGATGTACGAACGGCTGCGACTCCAGTCGCAGTACCAGCGAGTCGGCACGCAGGAGCTGCTCGAGCCGCTCAGCTTGGAGCTGTCGCGCGCCGAAGGCTCAGCGCTGGAGCAACTGCTGCCGGAACTGGGCGAGCTTGGCTTCGGCATCGAGCGCTTCGGTGCCAGCAGCTTCATCGTGCGCTCGGTCCCGGCACTGCTCGCCGGCGGCGGCCCGC
>JAKURS010000093.1 GCA_022449705.1 Candidatus Poseidoniia archaeon
GGAGATGGAATTCGAGTGATTCCAGCCCCGGCCAAACTTTTATATCTAGGTAGGTGACATAAGGTTTACAACTTCAGGTTGTATACTGGAGCAAAAGATGACCCGCAGACACGACGACCCCGATGACTGGTTCAGTCAGGACTGGAATCTGGACGACCTGTTCGGCAGCTTGGACGCTGAGTTCAGGCGCATGCGCAAGACGATGGACGAGATGATGCGCGACGCAGCCGATGGCAACCTGCCCGAGGCGGATCGCAAGTCGCCTTTCGTCTGGGGCTTCAGCATGCGCACCGGCCCCGATGGCCGGCCGCAGTTCGAGGAGTTCGGCAATACCAGCCATGGTCTCTTCGGGCCTAGAGCCAACAAGGCGACGGTCGAGGCAACCAGCCGCGAGCCGCTGACCGACACCAACGAAACCGAGGACGAAGTCGCTATCACGGTCGAGCTGCCCGGCGTCTCGAAAGCCGATATTGACATCGACGCTACCGAGAAGGAAGTAACCATCAAGGTCGAGACCGACGCGCGGAACTATTTCAAGCGGCTGCCGCTAAAGTCAAAGATTATTCCGGACTCAGCGAAAGCAACCTATACCAACGGTATTCTGGACCTTGTGCTCAAGAAGCAGGAGTCAGAAAAACCACAGGGCACAAAGGTCAAGGTCGACTGAATCGGACCTAGCCACTGTTTATATGTATATCTTCGAGAGCCGTAAGGCTATTTTGGCGCCAGCGACCGCAGCCGCTCCGGGCCGCCGTAGCGGTGCACCAGCGCTGCCACTTCTGGCTGCAGTGCCGCTTCCCACTCCCCCGCGGCGGCCAAGGCCTGACGGATGGCGGCGCCCTCCCACGCCTGGCGGTTCTGCAGTTCCACCGCGGTGACCGGGTAACCTGCCTCGTGGGAGAGGCGCTGCACCAGCGTGTTGGCAGAATAGACGCAGTCAAACGGCCCCAGCCATGCGATGACGTGCGCGACCCAGCGGCCGTCGTCGTTGATGTCCTCGACCGCCACCACGGCCCGGGGCTCAATGGAAGCCGCCGCCAGTCCGGCGCTGACCATCTCTCGCCGCTCACCTGCCGAGAAGGGGTTTTCCCACGTTACCACCTCCTGCGCCGAGCCGATCATCACCAGCAATTCGTGGCCGTCGGCGACCACGGCCTGCGCAATCGCAACGTGGCCACGGTGGAAGGGCTGGAAGCGCCCCGGCAGCAGCGCGACGCTCATGCCGGCGCTAGCGCCTTCAACCCGCCCATCCACTTGCGCAGCGGCCGCGGGATGGCGACCGAGCCGTCCGGTTGCTGGCAGTTCTCGAGGATGGCGGCCAGAGTGCGCGTGGTGGCGATGCCGGTGGCGTTAAGCGTGTGCGGCCACGCCGTCCCGTCAGGGGTGCGGTAGCGCATGTTCAGGCGGAGTGCCTGATACGCGGTGCAATTGCTGGCGCTTACCACCTCCTTCCACTCTCCCACGGATGGCATCCACGCTTCCAGGTCGAACTTGCGCGCGGCGATGGTGCCGATATCGGCGGTGCACATCTCGACAACGCGGAACGGCAGCCCCAGACCCTGGAGGAGGTCGACCGCGTTCTGCAGCAGTTCCTGGTGCATTGCAGCAGAATCATCGGGTTTGCAGATAACGACCTGTTCTACTTTCGCGAACTGGTGCACGCGCCAGATGCCCCGGTCAGAGAGACCGTGCGCGCCTACCTCGCGCCGGAAGTTGGTCGAGAGCCCGCAGTAGCGCAGCGGCAACGCCCCGGGCTCGAGGATTTCGTCGCGAAAGCGAGCCGTCAGCGGATGCTCCGAGGTGGCAATCAGGTACAAGTCATGGTCCTCGATTTTGTACATCACCTCCTCGAAGTCACTCAGGTCGACGACGCCTTCGTACGCCTCGCGGTTCATCACGAAGGGCGGCACCACTGCCTCGTAGCCGCGCTCCGTGAGCAGATCGACCGCGTAGTTGACGAGCGCCAGCTCGAGCCGCGCCAGTCCGCCACACAAGTAGTAGAAGCGCCGTCCAGCGACCTTCGCAGCGCGTTCGAGGTCGGCGCCCGCCAGCGTTTCGAGCAGCTCGTTGTGCGACTGCGGCTTGAAACCGAATTCCGGCCGATCGCCGTGTCGCGCCAGCTCGACGTTCCCGTCGGGGCCATCGCCTTGCGGGACCGCCTCGTCGAGCAGGTTTGGGACGCGCATGCGCGCCGCGTCGCGCTCTGCCAGCGCCGCGGCGGTCTCCTGCTCGAGCTGCGGCAGCCGCTGTTTCATGGCCTGCATCTGCTCCAGCAACGGCTTCGTGTCGCCGCCCGCCTTTTTTGCGGCCGCAATTCCGCGCGAGATGCGGTTGCGGTCGCTGCGCAGCTTGTTGCCCTCATCGATGAGCGCGCGCCATTTCTCGTCGGTCGCAATCACTTGCTCTACCGTCTCGCGGCCCAGCCCGCGCCGTTCCAGGTCGGCGAAAATCGCCTCAGGTGAGTCACGGAACGTCGCTATCTCGAGCATCTGCGCGGCAGCGCCAGCGGGCTTTATGGCTTCGCGCTCTGGGCGCCCATGCTGTTGCTGAAGGGGGCAGCGCAGGTCGTCACGCCCCCCGCGTCGGATTCGCCGCTGGCGGGCGACACGATGGGCCGCATCGAGCTCCACACCCGCAGTGACGTGGCAATCCGCAACGGTCGTATCGTCGAGGTGGGGCGCAAGCTGGACTACCCCGACGCCGAGGTAATCGATGCGCGCGGCAAGGTTGTCGTGCCTGGTTTTGTCGATCCGCACACCCACCTGGTATGGGCCGGCTCGCGCGAGCACGAGCTGGAGTGGAAGCTGCAGGGGCGCTCCTACCAGGACATCCTGGCCGACGGCGGTGGCATCCTGCGCACGGTCAAGGAGACTCGTGCTGCGAGTGAGGAAGAGCTGCGCGAGCAGTCGCTGAAGCGGTTGCGCAACGCAACGCACTGCGGCACCACGACTATCGAGATAAAATCGGGCTATGGGCTTCAGCGCGAGGAGGAACTGAAGCAGCTGCGCGTCGCGCGCTGGCTCGGCGAGCAGGGGCTGGCCGAGGTCGTTTCGACCTTCATGGGCGCGCACGCGCTGCCGGACGACGTGAGCCGCGCCGAATACCTGGAGCAGCTGGAGCAGATGCTACCCGAGGCAGCCGGGCTGGCGGAATACTGCGACGTTTTCTGCGAGGAGGGCGCCTTCACTGTCAAGGAGTCACGCCGCCTGCTGGAGGCGGCGCGCGAGGCGGGAATGGGGCTGCGCATCCACGCCGACGAATTCGGTGACACCGGCGGCGGCATGCTCGGCGCCGAGCTGAAGGTCACGTCGGCCGACCATCTGGCCGGCTCGACTATGGAGACCATTGAGGCATTGCG
>JAKURS010000094.1 GCA_022449705.1 Candidatus Poseidoniia archaeon
CAGCGCCAGCGCAAAGCCAGCAAGCAGCAGCAGGAACGGCCGTGGGCGCATCGGGGTTGCAGTGCCGGGTGGGTTTAGGGTTTTCTGGAGTGTTGGCATCGGCTAATCGTTTTACCGGCGCCGGAGTGGGGGGCACGTGACTCCCGAGGAAGCGCTCGTTGAAGCGGAACAAGCGGTCGCTGCCGCGCTGCGGAAACTGGGCTGGCCCGAGCTGCCGCTCGACCGCTCGCCGCAGCATGGTGACCTGGCGGTCATCTGCTTCCCCGTCGCAAAACAGCTGCGGAAGCCGCCGGAGGCGCTGGCGAAGGAGCTGGCTTCTGCGCTCGTCGTCCGCGGGCTACGAGCAAATGCCCTGAAAGGCTACTGCAATGTCGCCCTGGACTGGCGTCCACTGGCGCCCGAGCTGCTGGTGCAAATGGCCACAGGCGACTTCGGCCGCGGCGCGCCAACCGGCCACAGGGTGCTCATCGAGCACACTTCCGCCAACGCGACCGGGCCCTTCCACATGGGGCGTGCGCGGAATCCCGTGATTGGCGATACGCTGGCACGGCTGCTGCGTTATAATGGCGACGAAGTCGCAACCGAATACTACGTCAATGACATGGGGCGACAGGCAGCGACGCTCGCCTATGGAGTGCGCCATTTCGCGCCGGGCGACGCGGAAAAGGTGGACCACGCACTGGTCGAGTGCTACCGCCAGGCGAATGCAGCACTCGAAAGCGACCCGGCAGCGAAGGAGGCAATTTATGCGCTGATGGAGCGCTGCGAGCAGGGCGACACGGAGGCAGTTGCGGAAGTGGCAGGCGCCGCCGAAAAGATGCTGGCGGGCATGCGTGTTTCGCTGGCGCGGCTGGGCGCCGAGACCGGGGCGTTCTTCCACGAGTCACAACTTGTCACTGGCGGCGCTGTGGGCAAGGTCATCGAGGCGCTGGTGGAATCATCGCTCTGCGGCGACGAGGAAGGGGCAAAATACCTCGACCTCACAGACTATGGCATAGCTGGGCGTAACCAGAAATTCTTCTTCACCCGCAAAAGTGGCCTCAGCCTCTACACTACGCGCGACGTCGCGTACCATCTATCGAAATTCAGCCGCTGCGACATCGCCATCAACGTCCTCGGCGAGGACCACAAGCTGCAGTCGCAGCTGCTCGCTCTTGCACTCACGGAGCTCGATGCAAACGCGCCCGATGTGGTTTTCTACGCCTTCGTTAGCCTGCCGGGCGGCAAAATGTCGACCCGTGCCGGGCGGGTGGTCTATCTAGACGACATGCTGGACGAAGCAGGGCAACGCGCGCTGGCGGAGCTGGAACAGCGCCGCCCCGACATGGCCCCCGTGCAGCGGGAGAAACTGGCGGCCGCCATCGGCACTGGGGCGCTGCGCTACAACATCCTGCGCGTGCAGGCAGAGAAAGGATTCACCTTCCGCTGGCACGACGCGCTGAGCTTCGAGGGCGATGCGGCGCCGTTCGCAATGTATTCGCACGCGCGCTGCTGCGCCATCCTGCGCCGCGCCAAGGGTGAGCCAGGCGGCGACCCGCCCGGCGACCGGCATGCCACCGAAGAAGAATTTCTGCGGCAGCTTTCGCACTGGCCCGCAACCATGGTACGCGCGGCCGGGGAGCGTAAGGTGCACCTGCTGCCGCCCTACGCGCACGGGCTAGCCAGGGCGCTCAATGGCTTCTACCGCGACTGCCAAGTAATTGGCGCTCCCGAAGAGGGTTTCCGGCTTGCGCTGGTCGATGCGACACGACGGGTGCTGGGTGACGTGCTGGGGCTGCTGGGAGTCGTCGCGCCGGAGGAGATGTAGGGTGCTGCGGCCGCAGTGGCACTTCCTCAGCGAGGAGCCTCCGACCGATGTTGTCGAGCTGCTGCTGGCACAGCGTGGCCTGACGGGACCGGAACGTGACGCGTTCCTGCAGCCGTCACTGGACCAGCTGCATGACCCGTTCCAGCTGCCCGACATGGAAACAGCCGTAGCCAAGCTGGAGTGGGCACTGTCCTGGCAGCAGCCGGTGACGGTCTTCGGCGACTACGACTGCGACGGCGTTACATCCACCGTGCTTCTCTACACCCTACTGAAGCAGGCGGGAATGCAGGTCGACTATCACGTACCGCACCGCATCGACGACGGTTACGGCCTCACCCCCGCCGGCGTAGAGAAAGTGCACGCACGCGGGAGCAGACTGATTGTCACGGTCGACAACGGCATCGCGGCTACCGAGGCTATCGCGAAGGCCAGCACCCTGGGCATGGAGGTCATTGTTACTGACCACCACAAGCAGGAAGGCGAACTGCCTCCCGCCTGCGCCGTCGTGAACCCAAATCGCAAGGATAACGAATACCCCTTTCAGGGAATCGCTGGCGTTGGTGTCGCGTACAAGCTCTGCTGCGCGCTGGCACCACGCATCCTCTCCTCTGGCGAGGCCGAACAATTCCTGCAAGAGGCACTGGACCTGGTGACGCTCGGCACCGTGGCAGACATGATGCCACTGGTTGACGAGAACCGCGTGCTGGTAGCGCAGGGGCTTTCGTGCGTTGCTTCTTCCAAGAGAGCCGGAATCCAGGCTCTCATCGAGCAGGCGCGCGCCAAACGCGACCTCGACTCGGTCGACATCGGCTTCCGGCTCGCGCCACGCATAAACGCCGCTGGACGGATGGAAGGAGCTGATATCGCACTGGAATTATTACTGGCACCGGACCTGGCAGCGGCACGGCCGCTCGCGGATAGACTGGGCCAGCTTAACGCAAAGCGGCAGGCAGAGACCCGGCGCTGCGAGGAACTGGCGCTTGAACTGGCTGAAGCTGAAAAAGGAGCGGACTTTATCGTCATCTGGCACCCCGAGATGCATGCCGGCGTAATGGGACTGGTCGCGTCGCATATCATGCGCCGCTTCCACCGGCCGGCGCTAGTGTTGCGGGTCGATGGCGACGCTGCGGGTGGCTCGGCACGCTCAATTCCGGGCTACGACCTGAGCGCCGCATTTGACCGCCACAAGTCGCTACTTGAAGGCGGCGGCGGCCACGCCATGGCGGCCGGCTGCCACCTGCCGACCGCCAGCCTCGGGGCTTTGCGAAACGCGTTGCAGGCCGATGCGACGGAGCGGCTCACCGACGAGATGCGGCAGCCACGGCTCGAAATAGCGACGGTACTCGAAGCGGGGCGGCTTGACCTGCAGTTCCTAGCGCAGCTGGAGCGGCTGGCACCCTTCGGGCAGGGGAACCCGGCGCCTACATTCGCGTTGCTGGGGCAGGAGGTGCAGACGGTGAGCACGATGGGGCGCGACAGTGCCCATCTGCGGCTATCGCTAGCACGCTGCCCGCAGGCGATTGGCTGGGG
>JAKURS010000095.1 GCA_022449705.1 Candidatus Poseidoniia archaeon
CACCGCCAGCGAGCGCACCAACGGCGTCGCGCTCACGGGGATTCCCGACAGCATCACCATTGACCAGCAGGATCTGGACCCGGGAGGTGAGTACCGCTTCCAGGTCACGGTGCGCAACACCGGCAGCGACCGGGACACCTACAATATCGATGCTACCGTCGCGCGCAGCGACTGGAACCTGCGGGTGGAGGAGGGCGGGACCAGCGTCAGCAGCGTCACCGTCGAGGAGGGGCAGGCTAAGCAGCTGGAGGTGGTGCTGAAGCCAGTTAATTACCAAGATCGGCTGGGTGAGGAGGTACAGTTCCGTTTCACTGCCAGTTCGGTTCCTCCTGGCGACGGCAGCGACGAGCTGGAGGCCAATTTGGTAATGGATATCCCGCTCGAGCGTGTCGTCGACCTGGAACTGGTGGAGGTGCAGGTTAATGGCCAGCCGCCCGAGCTGCTGGCGCTGGACGCGCTGCGGGAGGGTGACCCGGTCCAGCTGCAGGTGCTGGTGCGCAACCACGGTGGGTTGGCGACTGGCGAGTTCAGCGTCACGCTCAGCGTGGGGCAACGGGTGGAGGCGCGCTTTCGCCTCGACGGGCAGGAGGGTCGCCCGCTGGGGCTCCCAGGCTACGGCGAAGCAATTATAACTCTGGAATGGCGCAAGGCGGTGCCCGGCACGACGGTGCTCTTGCTCAATGCCGACCCGATGCTCGAGGTCGTGGGCGAGTTCGACCGCAGCGACAACCTGCTTTCGCTCACCCTGCAGGTCGCCGAGGCGCCCGAGACCGGAAACGGCGGCGATGGCAACAGTGACTCCGGGCTGCTGCCAGGCTTCAGCGCTGCGCTGGCGCTGGCTGGAATCATCCTGGTTGCAGCGCGCCGTCGCCGCGGTTAGTCTTCGTTTAGCAACTCCAGCTTCTTCTTCAGATCGTCCATTACGTCGCCGCCTTCGCTTGCTCCTCCGGAATCGCCGTCATCCGCGTCTTCATCATCTTTCAGGCTTGAAAGCAGCTCATCCATCGAGACCGGCCGCGCCTCCAGAACTCCGCCGTCCGGGTCAGGGGCGAACGACGGTGCATCCGCGGCAGCTTCGTCGCTGAGCGAGCCCCCGCAGCTGGGGCACGCCTGCCACCTTTCCTCGACCGCCGCGTCGCAATGGGGACAGCTGGCGGTGGGAAACTGCCGCAATTCCCCGTCGGGCAGCACCACTTCCTCCGCCTGCTCGCTCAGCAGCGGCGCCATGGCCGGGTCAAGCGTGTCGAGCGCGTCAGGTGCAGCGCTGTCCAGCAGCTCGTCCAATAGCTCCCGCTCATGCGGCACCACCGCCCTGGTCAGCTGCCTGTCGGCACCGTCCTCCGGCGGCGATTCGTCGACCTGCACTAGCTCGCCCGTGCGCGTCACGCGCTGCTGGCCGTGCGGGCGCGCCTGGGCCATCTGCGCCGCATCCCATGTCGCGTTAAGCAGTGTGGCGAGCATAAATAGCGGCCCCGAGAGCGGCAGGAAAGCCAGCGGGAACAGCGTCGCCACAGCCAGCCAGCGGTAGATACCGAAACGGAGCCGGTACTCGCGGTTGAGCCGCAGCAGTAGCCAGCTGCTGCCGCAGAGCAGCGCGTAGAGCGCCAGCATCAGCAGTGGGTTGCTCTGCGGCGCCGGTTCGTTGACGACGATGACGTCGCTCAGCGCATCGTAGCGGCTGCCAACTCCCAGCAGTTCGGTCGGGTCCAGGTAGAGTTCGCCGCTGCTGAAGGTAACTCCCGTCTCGAGCGCGGTGCTGCCCGGCGCCAGCCGCACCCAGCGCAGGTGGTTGAAGTGGAGTCCCGACGAGCGGAAGCTGGCGCTCCCTTGCGTGGTCAGCGTCAGCTCGTAGCCGCTGATGGCGGGCATCTCACCCGACAGGAAGTGGTTGTCGTAGAGGCAATAGAGCGGACGCAGCTCGAGTGGGAGCTCCGGGTCAAGCTGCAGCACAAGTACGACGCGGAAGCCGTTTGGGTATAGCGCCACCTCGCGTACCTCGGCCGAGTTCTGGTAGTCCCCACTGCCGGCCAGCTCCTGCCAGCGCAGGTGGCCAAAGAGCAGCTGCCCCGCCAGCAACTCGGCCGAGAACGTGCCGGAATCGTTGGCGAGCGCCCGCGCCACCCGATTCAGCTCCGGCGCCTCGAAACCGGGCCGCGCCAGCTGCGCCCCTGTCCCGGCTACCGGCTCGCCCGTCAGGCCACCCCCGGTCGCGACCCGGAGCTCGAGCGTCGCTTGGTGGGGGTCCGTGAACTCCGCCTCCAGCCACACCTCGGGCAATAGCCCGTCGGCAGCTACCAGTGGGGTCGGGAGCAGGGAGGCCAGCAGCAGTAGTGCCAGCCACGTCGCACGCAAGCGCATTGCCTGCGATGCCGGCGCACCGGTAATTAACCTTACAGGCGGTCGCCGTACAGCGCAATCATCCACGGGCATGCGCCTTCGGTGCGCAAGCTGCCACTGCCAGCCGCATCGTTACCCCCTGCTGGAAAGGAGCCGTCAACCCTTTTAATCCCACTGGAGTGGACCGGCTTCCCATCAGGGAAACAGCGTAGCGGGGTGGGGTAGCTAGGAAATCCCGTCGGGCTCATAACCCGGAGATCGATGGTTCAAATCCATCCCCCGCTACCATTTTTACAGCGACCGATATCAACCAATCAATGCGCCGTACCTTCGAGCATACTGCTGACATCGGCCTCGCCATTGAGGCGGAATCGCTCGAAGCGGCGTTCGGCGAGGCGGCGCTGGCGCTGGCCGAGGTGGTGACCGGCGGCGCGCTGCCGCCCGCCCGAGAGGAGCGCACGCTCTCGGTGGAAGCCGAGACGCGCGAGCAGCTGCTGGTGCAGTTCCTGTCGCGGCTGCTGGTTGAGTTCGACGATGACGGCTTCCTGCCCGGCGCGGCGGAGGTTGCGCTCGAGGGTGGCAGTCGGCTCACAGCGATGCTGCGCGGTGCCGCCTGGGACTCAGAGCGCGACGGCTACGGCGTCGAGGTGAAGGCAATTTCCTACCATGACTTGCAAGTCGAGCCTGGGCCACCAGCACGGCTGCGCGTTATCCTCGACCTGTAGAACCGATGGAAACCGCTCTCACTTCCGGTAACGATTAATCCAGATGGCGCCTGTTCGTGTACTCAGGGAAAAAACGCTTCAGTAACTATCATAGTTATTTATCCCCCTCTCAATCAGCGGTTCCGGTTGAGCCATTTGCTGTAGTCATGAGTAAAGACGATTTCGATAGCGAGACGACTTTCAGAGAACCTAATGGCCTGACGAACGGCAATGGTCTTACCAACGGCAACGGGCTGACCAATGGCAACGGCCTGACGAACGGCAACGGTC
>JAKURS010000096.1 GCA_022449705.1 Candidatus Poseidoniia archaeon
TTGGTATGGGCTGCGCTGGCCTTCCGGTGGACGCGGCGCGCGAGAAGGTGCGCGAGACGCTCATCGCCAGCGGCGACGCTGCACGTTACTACGAGCTGACCGGCGCCGTCCGCAGCCGCTGGCTCACCAACTGCACCGTGAAAATAGTGGAGGACCAGTGGTTCCTGAAATATGGCGACACCGAATGGACCGCGCGCACCCGCGAGGCGCTCGATACCATGACGCTTTTCCCGCGCAAGGCGCGCGCGCAGTTCGAGTATGTGCTGGGTTGGCTGCGCGACTGGGCCTGCGCGCGCGAGCAGGGGCTGGGAACGCGGCTGCCGTGGGACGAGAAGTGGGTCATCGAGTCGCTCAGCGACTCGACCATCTACATGGCGTACTACACCGTCGCGCACCACGTCAATTCGCTGCCGGCCGGGAAACTGGGCGAGGAACTCTTCGAGGCACTCTTCGGCGACGGCGACCCCGGTGCGGTGCCGGGCCATGACGCGAAGCAGATTGCAGCGTGGCGCGCCGAGTTCGAGTACTGGTATCCCTACGACCTGCGCGTGAGCGGCAAGGACCTTATCCAGAACCACCTTTCGTTCAGCTTGTTCAACCACACCGCCGTCTTTCCGCCCGAGAAGTGGCCGCGCGCTTTCGCGGTCAACGGCTGGGTACTGGTCGACGGCGAAAAGATGTCCAAGTCGCGTGGCAACTTCTACACCATCCGGCAGCTCATCGACCGCTACGGCGCCGACGCGACACGGCTGACGCTATGCAATTCCGGTGAAGGTCTCGATGACCCCAACTGGGAGGGGAGCTTCGCCGATAGTGCCGGCCGTAAGCTGGACCGCTGGCTACGCTTCGTTAGGGATAACGCCGGCAGTGGCCGCGATGAGCCGCACCCGGTCGATGACTGGTTCGCAGCGATGCTCTCGCAGGCGGCCCATGACGCGCGACGGGCGTGCGACCGGATGCGATTCCGCACAGCGATGCGCGGGCTGTTCTTCGAGCTGCCGCGCCACTACCGCTGGTACCTGCGGCGCTGCGTAAAGCCACGCAGGGACCTGCTGCACGATTACCTCTCGACCGTCACGCGCGGCCTCGCGCCGGTGGTGCCGCACCTCGCCGAGGAGGCGTGGGAAATACTGGGTGGTGATGGATTCGCCAGCGACGCACTATATCCTGATGGGGAGCCGGCGCTGGAAGAGCTGCTGCGCGGCGAGGAACTGGTGCAGCGCACGCACGCCGACATCGAGGCCATCCTGAAGGTGGCGCGCATCGCTTCACCGCAGGCGATTACGCTGCTGATCACGCCCGGCTGGAAGTGGCAGGCTGTTGCCCTGGCTTCCGGACTGGCCGACGAGCGCGGTCGCGTTGATATGCAATCGTTGATGAAGGCGGCGATGGCAACGCTCCCTGCGGCGGCTAAGCAGGAGGCAGCTGCCTTCCTGAAGCAGTGGGCGCTGAAGGAAATCCCGTCGCTCGGTCCTGGCTGGGCAGCGCGCTACGCAGAGCGGCTGGACGAGGCGGCGGTGCTCGAGCAGGCTTCCGATTTCCTTGCCGCGACGTTCGGCTGCGAGGTGGCGGTTGCCGCTGCCGGAGACGCGATAGGCGGAGCCGCCGACAAGGCCCGGCAGGCGGCTCCGCTGCGGCCTGCTATCTTCGTGAAATAGCGCCGTCCCCCGTCGAGAAATCAATTGGAATCCTTATATACAGCCCCCGGCTCGGCCGGCCCCCGGGTTTTCAACCGGGAGTGAACACCATGACTCAACAGCGTCATTCGCTATACGTCCTGCTAGCCACTGCCATGCTGCTTTCCGGAGCCTTAGCGGGGCTGATGCTCGCTCGCGAGGCGAGCGGCGAAACCTACGACCGGGACGGCTTCGTCCTGGCCGATAGCGCCGGCCTCGCTGGCGCGACGGTCACCGCCTTCAACACCGCCACCGGCGCCGTGACGACCGCCACAACGCTCGAGGATGGCTGGTACGGCCTCGACGACCTCGAGGATGGCGACTACAAGTTCGGCTACGAGATGGCGGGGTATCTCGCCGTCGTGAATGATATTGCCGTCGACGGCGGCGGCAGCATGGATGATGTTATCCTGGTTGCCACGATAGGGGGCAACGGCAGCCTTGCCGGCAACGTCACCAACGGCACCTCTGCCATCGAGGGTGCCAGCGTCACGCTGGCGGGCGAGCAAGCCGGCGACGGCTGGTGGGGCAGCAGCGCCGCTTACGAGCGCAGCGCCACCACGGACGCTGGCGGGAACTTCAGCTTCAGCGGACTCGCCAACGAGTCCTTTACGCTGCGCGCCACCTCGAGCGGCTACTATTCCTCAATTGGCAGCGCGGGGAACGTCGTGCTTTCAGCGGTCAACGATGACAACCTGAAATATGTGCGCATCCTCGACGGCGACGGCAACACGCTGCGCGACGCTGAGGTCATGCTCTACGAGGCTTCGACCGCCACCTGGACCGTGGCCGGAAAACTGGGCGGCGCGACGCATGTCGTACGCCCCAGTACAGCGGTTAACGGCAACTACATCTTCGCATTCCACGAGGATTACTCAACCAGCGTAATCGTAGCTGGCGACGGCGCTGGCGAGAACCTGGAAATCGTGCTTGACAGCGCTTCGAGCGGGACCCGGGTCGCGGCGCTGCCGGACGTCCCGGCCGTCACCTCGAGCATCCCGGTCATGGATGTCAGTGGCATGACGGTGCTGCTGCAACTCAACCCCGGCCCGACAGCGGACGTCCAGGTCACAAGCGAGACCACCCTGTTCGACGGCGTGCACGTCGTCGCACTGGACGAGGAAGTCAGCTTCTCCGGCGCCGGCTCGAGCGCCGTGATTGGCCTGACCCAGTACGAGTGGGCCTTCGGCAATACCAGCACCTACGGCACCGAAATCAACCACACTTGGGGTGCAGCGGGCAGCTACACCGTAAACCTGACCGTCATGGACCAGTACAATGCGGTCAACACCACCAGCCTGGTGGTACTGGTCGACGGCAGCGCGCCGGCGCCCGCCTTCGACATCCTGGTCAAGGGCGCCACCGCCTCGGCCGACCCGGGCGAGCCCTACAACGGCACCAACGTCGACGAGCTGCTCGCTGACGACGAAGAAGCGACCGGCTCGACGCTGGTGTTCAATGGCTCTGGCTCCAGCGACGGTGAGTCGCATATCAGCAGCTGGGAGTGGGATTTCGGCGACAACACCACCAACAGCGGCGAGGTGGTCAACAAGCAGTACCTCGACCCGGGCG
>JAKURS010000097.1 GCA_022449705.1 Candidatus Poseidoniia archaeon
ATGAGCGTGTAGCCGTTCGAGTGCGGCCCGGAAGAGGCGAGGCCGATGAGCGCGTCGCCGTCGGCGACGCGCGAGCCGTCGATAATCGCCTCGCGGGAGACCCAGCCGACCGCCGTGCCGCCCAGCGCCATCGGTGCCAGCTCATCCTGCGCCACCAGCAACCGGTCGAGCGCCCGCTCGACAAGGCCGGCATAGCCCTGAAACTCCTGTCCCAGCCGGATCGGGGTAGCGTCCATCAGGTGCGTACGGCCGGTCTTGATGACAGCGTGGAATTCTGTCGCCTTCTCCTCCAGCGCCTTCTGCAACGCCAGCAGCGCTGGCAGCAGCTGCCCATGCAGCTCGAACATTGCCGACAGGTGCAGCGCGGTCGGAATAACATCATTAGAGCTCTGTCCCAAGTTGACGTGGTCGTTGGGGTGTACCCTGGCATCAAGCGATTCACTTGCCAACCTAGCAATGACCTCGTTGGCGTTCATGTTGCTTGAAGTACCGGAACCGGTCTGGAACACATCAATCGGGAAGTGAACGTCGTGTTTGCCGTCTGCCACGGCCAATGCCGCCTGCTCAACAGCTTCCGCCATCTTGGCATCGAGCAGTCCTAGCTGCCGATTAGCGCGTGCAGCAGCTGTCTTGATGTAGCCCAGAGCGCGAATGAAGCTGCGACCCATACGCAGGCCGCTAACCGGGAAGTTTAGCACGGCGCGTTGCGTTGAAGCGCCCCACAAGGCATCGCGCGGCACCTCCATCTCGCCCATCGTGTCCTTCTCGACGCGCTTGTAAGGGTCAGCTGGCAATGCACCCACCTGTCCGAACACACTCTCCGCCCCGGCTGCCGGACGCGCGTCGACAGCAGCGCGTAGCTGCTCGCGGCGGTGGGCAGGGCACTGGAACAGTCCATATTCGGGGAAGCGGACATGTCCCTCGCCCAGGTCAGCAAGCAACTGGCCCAGCGCGGCCGTGAGCGAAAGGCCGTCGTAGCACGCCTCGGCATAGCCCTGTAGCTGCTGGTGCACTTCCTTCGTGACGCGTATCGACGTGTAATCTGGCATGAGCAACCCTGGGCAGTGCCGTATAAAAATGTATGCACTATGTATTATTATGCAATATGCATACAGAAATCAGGATGCATCGGTCGGATCCCATCCAGTTCGCAGGTTCTCGTCGAGCGAATTGAGCCTGTGCATGTCTTCAGCGACAATCTCGAAGTCGAAGACACGCGCGTTTTCCTCGATTCGAACTGGAGTGACCGATTTCGGGATGGTCACGACCTGGTGCTCAAGGCACCAGCGCAGCAGCAGCTGCGCCGGTGTGCGGCTGTAGCTGGCGGAGATTTTATTTAAATATGGATCGTCGAGTTTCAGTCCCTTGGTGAGAGGGCTGTAAGCCTCGAGCTGGATGGAGTGCCCGCGACAGTAATCGAGCAGCTCGGCCTGGAAGGTGTAGGGCGAGAACTCAACCTGATTGACCGCTGGCACGATGCTGCACCCTGCGAGCAGCTCTTCCAAGTGGCGCACGGTGTAGTTGCTGACACCAATAGCGCGGCACTTGCCTTCATCGTAGAGCTGTTCCAGCGCACTCCACGACTCGCTGCGCAGCCCTTCCACGGGCCAGTGGACGAGATACAGGTCGATGAAGTCGAGCCCCAGCCGGTTCAGGCTCGCGTCGCACGCCGTCAATGCCTTTTCGAAACCATGGTCGCCGTTCCAGAGCTTGGTGGTCACGAACACTTCGCTGCGCGGGACGCCGCTCTCGCGCAGCGCATCACCAACGGCATGCTCGTTGCGGTATACTCGCGCCGTATCGATGTGCCGGTATCCTGTCTCAAGCGCGTGCAGCACCGCGTCATGTGTTTCCTCGCCGGGCTCGGCCTGGAAAACACCAAGGCCCAGTGTCGGAATCCCAACCCCATTGTTTAACGTGAAGCACGATGCCAAGTCCACGTCACCGAATACGGTACCACTATTTGGCTCTAGCCTGCTAGTCCCCTAGCCTTCTGAAACCAGCTCCAGCAGCGCGTCGTGCAGGACCCCATTGCTCACGACACAAGTGTTGCTGCCGGGATCCCACCTATCCCCCGCCAAGTCGCTGACGCGTCCGCCTGCCTCTGCGACCAGTATGATTCCGGCCGCAATATCCCAGACTTTTGCGCCTGACACCACATAGCCGTCATACCTTCCTGCTGCGACATAGGCAATGTCAAGGGCGGCGGAGCCTGTCCGGCGCGTAGCACGGGAAATGTAGGAAAGTTTGTCCCATGCCGAGGTAATCCGCTGATAATCAGGTCCCTCGCGGTCATAGGGAAAACCGGTTGCGAACAGCCCATTCACGAATTCCGTATTCCCGCTTACCAACAACCTGTGACGCTGGCCACCCGATTCAAGCCATGCACCCTCACCTTGTGCAGCCAGGAACAGCTCGTCGGTGAAGGGGTTGGCGGTAGCACCGGTAGTGATTTTCCCCTCATCCAGCAGCGCCAGCGTGCTGCAGCAATGCGGAACCGCATGCACGAAGTTGGTTGTCCCGTCTATCGGGTCTACAACCCATGTCCTGCTCCCGGGGCGTTCAGTTCCCTCTTCCGCCCGGATACCATCCTGCGGCCGCTCTCTCTCAAGCACCTCGATGACTGCCGCCTCCGCGGCGCGGTCAGTTTCTGTCACAAGGTCTACCGGCCCCTTCAGCTCGACCTGCTGCGGATGGCCGAAGCCGGCACGAATGACCTCCGCGCCGGCCCTCGCGGCGGCGGCGGCGACTTCCAGGTCGCTTAGCGACACAGGTGCCTGACGACGCCTTCGAACAGCAGCCGTCCATCGCCCGGCCCGGCCGGGTCGCGCCCGTTGCTGGCCCAGTCGGAGTGCTGCCAGCCGTGGAAAACCCGCTCCGGGTGCGGCATCATCCCCAGCACGTTACCGCGCGGGTTGGTGATACCGGCGATGTCGCCCGGCGCGCCGTTGGGGTTCCAGGGGTAGCCAGCGCCGGTGTTGCCTTCCGGGTCGCAGTAGCGGAACGCCACCTGCCCCGACTGCTCCAAGGCATTGAGCCGACCGTCGGGCAGTTGCAGCTTCCCCTCGGCGTGCGCGTTCGGGACCGCGATAACCTGCCCCGGCTCGTAGTGTGACGTGAACGGGCTCTGGCCGTTGCCCTCAACCCGCAGCATCACCGTGCGGCACTCGAAACGGTCCGAG
>JAKURS010000098.1 GCA_022449705.1 Candidatus Poseidoniia archaeon
ACGCCGCCGCGGTGGCTGCGATGCGTGCCGTCTTCAATACGATTGCCTTCGATGGCCGCGTCGCGATTGGCGAGGGCAGCGGTGACCTGCAGAGCTTCGGCAGAACCGTTGGCCATGTGGTCGAACTGAGTGTAGTGCAATGTCACAGTCAGCTCCCTGCCGGTTACCTGCTCCCAAGTGATGGTCGTGCCGGTGGCGATAGTACCATTTACCATCTCGTGGTCAGATCCCTGTGAAACAGAGGCCCTGTTGTTGTCAGCCATGTAGTTATCCATCCCCATCAGCATCACGTAGCCGCCCTTCAGATTGGTTTTCCAGTCGACCGGCCACGCTTCGGTGAACTCGATGGTGACGGTCCCACCGCTAATCTGCGCTCCGTAGAACGAGAGTGGAGTGGTGGTGGCGGCGTAGCCTGAGTCATACGAGACGTTGTCATAGAAAATTGTGATGTCCTCCCACCCCTCATATGTCAAGTCAATGCTGTAGTAGTCGCCTGCCTGTATTGAGAAGTTGACCTCAATAGGGAAGGTTTCCTCGCGCTGATAATTATCTTCCTCAGGGTCATGTTCGCCCTGACAATCGCGCTCCACTTCTTCTACTTCCTGGTCATTTAGTTTGACTGTAAAAGTCCATACACAACCATTGTCATCTGAGCTGCCATCTTCATCATAGAACAGCCTTGCCTCGGTAATTGTTACTTCCTGCGCGTATGCAGCAGCCTCAGTACCCCACTCATCAACATTGACTGGGTTGCGACCAACATAGCCTAGGATAAGGTCGTATTCGATATCAGCCTGGACATTCTTCTTCGCCTCAGCCTCGCCGGGTAGCTTGTATTGTGGTGAGAGGGTAGAGTCATCATCCTTCATGTTGAAGTGCAAGGAAACATCGGGGGTATGGGCCTCTTCAAGCTCCTGCGCTTCGGCAGTGAATGCCACCATTATGCACAGCATCAGCAGCCAACCGGCGCGCCTCATTACTGGATGGGAGAATTGCACCTGCATTAAACTTTCGCCTTCACTCGCCTTCCGGCTCCGCCGGTGCCAGTTCCTCGAGCCGCTGTTCGGCGTTCGCGAGCATTTCGCGGCAGCGCTCGGCCAGCGCGCTGCCCTGCTCGAACAGCCCCATCGCCTCCTCCAGCTCGACCTCGCCCGACTCCAGCTGCGCCAGCAGCGCCTCGAGTCGCTGCAGAGCCTGCGAGAAGTTCAGCTCCGCGTCTTCGTCACTTGGCATTCCATGCCCCCCTCGCTGAGTGTAATATCAATTTCGCTGCCTACCAGGGCCGGCGTCCGTAGCACACTCCCGCCGTGTTGCACGATGGCATAGCCGCGCCCCAGCACCGCCGTCGGGTCCAGTCCGGTGAGCATTGCTTGTGCCTTCGCGAGCCGTTCGGCCCGTGCGCCGAGCAGTGTGCGCAGGGCACGCTGCAGCTGCGCCGTCGTACTGTCGAGCCGCTGCACTCCTTCGCGGAGTCGTTTCCGCGGGTGCGCCAGCGCCAGTCGGTGCCGAAGTGAGTTGAGCGCCGCTCCCTCACGCTCGACGCGCCGCCTCGCCAGCGTTGCCAGCTGCTGTAGCGCGCCAGCGAAGCGCGCATCTACCTCGCGCCAGTCGGGCAGTGCCAGCTCGGCGGCATTGCTCGGCGTCGCCGCGCGAAGGTCGGCAACAAAGTCGACGACTGTCGTATCTATTTCGTGGCCGACCCCTGTCACCACCGGTGTCGCACAGCCGAAGACCGCACGTGCGACCGGCTCGGCGTTGAAGCCGTCCAGGTCTTCTGGCGAGCCGCCACCGCGCGCCAGTATCAGCAGATTGGCGCCGAGACTGTCAGCGCGCTCCAGTGCGCTAACCAGCGAAGCGGGCGCGCCGGCGCCCTGAACCAGCGCCGGGATGACGCTGACACGCGCCAGCGGCCAGCGCTGGCGCGCGACTTTCAGGACGTCGTTGAGCGCTGCTGAACCGGCACCGGTGACCAGCGCGACATGTAGCGGAAAACGCGGCAGTTCTTTTTTATACTGGTCGTCAAAAAGTCCCTCGCTGCGCAGCTTGTGTTTTAGCGCCTCGATGGCGGCGGCGCGGTCGCCGGCGCCGGAAGGGCGTAACCCGCGCACGGTGAGCTGGTACTGCGACCGCGCACCATAGGTCGAGAGTGACCCGTGCGCGATGACCTGCTGCCCCTCCTCGGGCTGCGTGGCGAAGCTCCCCTGGCTGTTTGCCCATGCGACGCAGGCCAGGTTGTTCTGGCCGTCGCTGAGCGTGAAGTAGAGATGCCCTGATTGCGCCTTGAAGAGCTTGATAACCTCGCCCTCGACGCGGATGTCGCGGAACTCGGCGACGCCCTCGACCGCCTGCTTGACCCGCTGGCTCAGCTGCTGCAGCGTCCACACCGGCGCGAACACTCCACCCGAACAGCGCAGGGTGATAAGGTTAAGCGGCCGGCCGCTGGCGGGACGTGGGCGAGTTCGGCCTCTCGCGCGAGCGCATCGAGCGCTACCTGACGCTGACCGCGGAAGCACTGGAGAAGGTCGAAATTCCCGCCGTGGCCGGCAGCGATGCGCGTGTGCAGGCCGAAGATATGCTCGGGATGGCGCGCGCCTACCACTCCGACGCGCAGCACTTCCTCGCCGCCGGCCGGGGCGACGATGCGTTCGCCGCCGTGAACTACGCGCACGGTTGGCTCGACGCCGGTGTGCGCCTCGGCCTGCTCGATGGCAAGGGCGACTGGCGGTTGTTTACGCAGGACTGATGTCAAGTCAGGGTGCCCAGCCGAGTTCAGGACTAGTGTCCGCTACCGAGCAATGTAGTCAGGAACACCAGAAACATCCCCAGAATCACATACCAGATTGGGGACTTGCTCTCGTGCTCATGGCTGTGAACCTCGGGCAGGATGTCAACCGTTGCGACGTAGAGGAAGGTCCCCGCTGAGAACAGCAATGCCAGTCCTATGTTCGTGTCATTTGCGAGGGCACTCTCCTTCAGTGCATAGAATGTCGCGATTGCCACGACAGGAGAGGTGAGCGCGAATAGCAGGAGATGGAGCTGTGCCTTGCTCTTCTCGGTCTGGATGTGCCTGAGGAAGGATGCAAGACCAAATGCGGTGGGCCCTTTATGGAGCATGATTGCAGCAAATACAATCAGGCCAGTTTCAGTGCTGCTCGTGACGGA
>JAKURS010000099.1 GCA_022449705.1 Candidatus Poseidoniia archaeon
GTTGGGCCATTTCAGCCCGATGCGTTCGGGGCAGTGTGGCTGCAACGCATCGCGCGCTGCGAGGCCGGCGCGAAGCGGCAGGAGCGAGTCGTTTTCCACGACGACCGACATATAAAGTCCCCCGACAGGCGATTCCCAGCTGCGGCCGCGGCGACCGCGACCCGCGGTCTGCTCACGCGCGACCACCGCGTTCCAGCGCGGCAGCCGCCGTGCGAGCGCCTGGCGGTTGGTCGAATCGACACTCTCCAGCCAGTAAATCACATGAACGCCCCGAGGCTGGTCTGCTGGATTTCCTCGTTCTCCAGCGTGTCCTCAATGGACTGGAATATCAACTCCAGCCGCTGCTTGAGGAACGACCGCGCCTCGTAACGCTGCGCCATTTCATGCGCCATGATGCGGTACTTCGAGACCGAGGCACGCGAGATGTTGAGCAGCAGCCCGCCGCCGCATTTCGGGCAGCTTTCGCGCAGCGGCGGCCGTCGGTACTTGGCGGTGCACTTCTTGCAGCGCACCCCCTGTGTCGCGAAGGCGCGCAGGTTACCGATGAGGTCGCGTATCAGGTGCTTCTCGATAGTCTGCTCGGCTACATACGAGGCGTCGGAAGCACGGAGCCGCTGCGCCAGCTCGAGGGTCGCCTGCGACTTCTCCAGCATCGTCCCCAGCACGACGTAGCGCGATTCGTGCGGCCCGTCGTTCAGGTCGCTGGTGGAGTGGGTGAAGCCGAAATCATGGTACTGGGCCGGAGTTTCCAGCCGGTCGGAGACCATGTCGAGATGCTCACCCAGCGTGGAGGGATGGTCGCTCCGGGCCGCGGCGCGGTAGAATTCGACCGGCAACTGCGATTCGAGGTCGATGTTGTGCGCCTCGTTATCAATCTCGGTCGGGTCAATGCGGGTGCTCAGCACGCGCGGAATGTCCATCGTACCCCCACGAGTAGTGGGAAGGAAGTGCTCCGAAAAGTTGAGCAGGCCGTCGAGCAGCAGTATCACTGAGTCTTCGTCTCCGTCGCAGTTGCGTCGCTTGGCAGCGTGCATGTACGGATGCGCATACTGCACCTTAGCGTGGGTGAAGCCGATAAGCCGCGCCAGCACCCCGGCCGAGGTGTGCGGGCTGAGGCAGACGAACAGCTGGCCGATGAGGTCCTCCGGCTGCGCTGCGTCGGGCAATTTATAGAAGCGGTTGCAGCCGTAGAGCTGCACCAGCTCATCATCAACAAAACGGGCGACCCCCAGAAGCCAGTCGCTGGCGCGGCGCGAGATAATAAGGTCCTGCACCCGTAGCTCGATCAGCTGGTCAGGCGCCTCCAGCGCCTTCCCATCGATATCGTGCGTGTACCCCAGCTCACGCGCCTTCTCGACCGCCAATCCGATTTCAGCCGGGCGGAAGTGGGTCAGCGGCAGGTTCATCATGTCGTAGCGCAGCGTCCCGTCCTTGAACACCCGCAGGTCGTAGCGCGCACGTAGCAGCCCCTTCTCCAGCGCTTCGGGGGTGCGGCTGGCAGACATCATCGAGCGGACGCCCTTCACCGGCGGCAGCACGCCAATTCCGGCATTGCGCTGCGCCGCCGCGACCTCGGCGCGCAGGTCCACCTCGCGCCGCTTCGCCTGCTCCTTCACCACCGTCCGCTGGCCACAGTGGTGGACCGCGACCGTCTCGGTGCTGCACTTGCGGCAGTAGCGCAGCTCCGCCTCCAGCTCGACCCCCTTGCCGGGGCGGCCCAGTTGGCTCTGTGACGGCTGCGACTCCAGCGCCTTGTTGAGCATCCGCTGCGGGCCGCCCGCCGGCCCGACGGGGAAGAGCACGTGCGGCGGCGGCTTCATGCGGCGCACGTCAGCCTTCTCGGGGCGACCCATGCTGGCGCCGAGCCGCGTCGGTGCCTTCGGCATGATTTCGACGCCGGCGGTCGCGGAGACCTGCGCCAGCACGTCGTCGCCTTCGGCATCCGCGTCGCCGAGGCAGTGGAGCAGCGCGTCGGCTTCGGTGCCGACGTGCAACGAATCGCCGGCAGGCGCGAACGGGACGCCCAGCGTCAGCAGCAGCGGCTGCGCTTCAACGGGGAACAGGAAGCCGTCACCATCACGGCTACCGACCGCCGCGAGCTGGCGCAATTGTGCCAGCTCGTCAAGGCTGAGGTCGTGCCACAGGAAGGTGTGCGCGGGGTGGAGCGGAACGTTGTGCTGCTGTGAAAGCGCGAGCGCCGTGGCGAAGTCGGGTTCCCTGCCAAGCGGTTCGCCGCCGGCCGCGCGCAGCTCGGCTTCCCACCACTCGGAGCACCAGCCACCGGGAACGAGCGCATGGTTGTTCTCGAGGAACTCCCCCGGCGGAATCAGCACCTCGCCCACGTCAATGATTTCGCGGATGCGGGGCGCGACCGCCTCCGCCTCTTCACGGCTGGCGGGGCGGACGCAGCTACCGTCGTCGAGCAGCACCAGCGGCCCCTCGATAGAGTCGCACGGCGTGACTGCCGCCGCCTTGCCGGGGAGCTGGATTTTGAGCTGGGTACCGATGGCGGTAAAGGAATCGAGTGCAATCATCGTCGCCGGATTCAGCGCGACCGCCGCGAGGCCCGTAAGGCGCGTGCGGCCGTAGCGCAGGCGAAAGCCGCCGGGGCGGTCCGGGAACGCGAAAATCGGGCGGCCGACGAGTACGTCCTTGAGGTACTTGTATTCGCCCGCGCCCGCCTGTTCCTGCTTCCGCTCGGCGTACGCGCGCAGGAAATCCCAGCCACTAATCTCGAGCCGCTCTACATGCTTGAGTATCTTGGCCGCCTTGAGGCAGAGCCCTTCGGCAATCACCAGCGCCGCGCCGCCGCGCAACCGGTTGGTCTCGACGCGCGGCAGATCGCGGTTGCCTGCCACCTCGAGGCGCTCGGTCGGCTCGCCGGTGATGCAGACCGGGCAGGCCCGCACAATCGCGTCAATCTCATCGCTTGACGGGAGGTATTGCAGGTTGACCGCGCGCTTGTAGAGCGGGATTTCTTCCTTGTAGCGCTCGA